>JBDNIP010000164.1:0-15174 GCA_041688245.1 Algoriphagus sp. | reverse complement strand
GGACATGAAAGTGATTCTTCCTCGGTATTAAACATAAATACCAAAGGTGAAGTGGTAGGAAAGTTTGGATTTTTCATGCCCCAAAAACAGGGAGATTTCAATCGTCAGGCTCGGATGATTCAACCTTTTGGAAGTGACAAACTCATGCTTATAGGAATAAACTTGCCTTTTATAGATATTTTGACTTCCGAAGGTGAAAAAGTAGCAACTCACCGATGGGATCGTTTTGAGCCTTTAAAAAGAGCTTTGGATTCTTTAGAGCATGATTTTAATGAACCTGGCATAGAAAGAAATCCAAAGGAGATAAAACATATAATAATTGATGCGCAATATGTGGATGGGAAATTATATGTTTCTTTTACAGACAGGATTGGATTGGATCGAAGTAAAGCTCGCCATTTATTGGAATTTGAACTAACTGAGAAATCTTTAGCGCTTCAACGGGTATTTAGATTTGAAACTGGAACTCCAGACGATAATCTACATCCGAATGCTTTTCACGTTGATAAAAAAGCGGGGAAAATTTATGCACAGGGTCTAATTACCAAGCAAATTTATGTGTTTGATTTACCGGATTAATTTTTTTTAGTTAAAATTAGATAGACTATCCTGCCCGCTGCCTCCGAAGGAAAATCTACTTCCTATACCGATCTTGGCCGGCGAGAAAAATTACGGGAAATAGCCTCTCTGCCTAAGCCAATTCTCTTAAATTTGTAAGCAGATCAAAGCAGGGTTTTCGGACCATTTTTAATTCACCTCTAGTCGAATCGATAGATTCCCCTTTTGAAATACCTATGAAAATCTCAATCAATCGATTAAAAAAATATATAGCTCTTACCGAAAGCCCGGAACAAATCGCAGCATTACTGACCAAATCAGGTCTGGAAGTGGAAAACATCGAGGCTTATGAATCCATTAAAGGCGGCCTTGAAGGTATTGTGATCGGAGAGATCTTAACTTGCGTCAAGCATCCCGATGCTGACAAGCTGAGTCTAACTATGGTTGATATTGGATTAGAGGAACCCTCACAAATTGTCTGTGGTGCACCAAATGTTGCCAAAGGGCAAAAAGTCTTGGTGGCGACCGTTGGCGCTACACTTTATCCAACAGATGGGGATTCTTTTCAAATCAAAAAAGCAAAAATCAGAGGTCAAGCTTCTGAGGGGATGATCTGTGCCGAAGATGAATTGGGTTTGGGAAAAAGTCACGACGGAATCATGGTCTTGGATACTGATCTACCCAATGGAACACCGGCTTCGAAGTTTATCGAAGTAGGCCAAGATCATATTTTGGAAATTGGATTGACTCCAAACCGTGCAGATGCTGCGTCACATTTAGGAGTAGCTCGGGATTTGAAAGCCTTGCTCCACAAGGAGCTATGTATTGACACAGTGACTGATCTGAAGACTGAAACCCAAGGTCCTAAAATCACTGTCGAAGTAGAGAACTCAACTGACTGTCCGCGCTATGCGGGAATTGTCTTAACAGATCTGAAAGTTGGCCCTTCTCCCCAATGGCTCCAGGATTTTCTGAAATCATTAGATCTAGAGCCAATTAGTAATGTGGTCGATATCACCAATTTCATTCTACATGATCTTGGCCAGCCACTTCATGCCTTCGACGCAGATCGAATTTCGGAAGGGAAAATTATCATTGGGAAAAGTCCAAAAGGAACAATTTTCAAGACCTTGGATGAAAAAGATCGGAAGCTATCCGGAGAAGAACTGATGATCAAGGATCCGAAAGGCGGACTTTGTATTGCAGGTGTTTTCGGCGGCGCAGGTTCTGGAGTTTCAGACCAAACGACTTCTATTTTCCTCGAATCGGCTTATTTCTCTCCGGATATCATCCGAAAAGGAGCACAGTTTCATGGATTGAAAACGGACGCATCTTTCCGCTTTGAGCGGGGTACTGATCCGAATATGCCAGTTTATGCACTGAAAAAGGCAGTTTCTCTTCTTCAGGAAATCGCAGGAGCCAAAATAGGCTCTGAAATAATTGATTTGTATCCAAACCCAGTTGAAGATTTTCAAATTGAAGTTTCCTATGGGAATATCAATCGTCTGATCGGAAAGAAAATAGCGCCGACGGAAGTCAAAAGAATTCTGGAAAGTCTTGAAATCAAGGTTACCAATGAAACTGAAACCGGATTTACCGCAATTGCAAAGCCTTATCGTGTCGATGTGACTCGGGAAGCAGATGTGATCGAAGAGATCCTTCGGATTCATGGCTTTGAGCAGGTGGTATTAGCGGAAAATCTCAATACTGACTACCTCGCCGAGCATCCAGTGAAGGATTTGAACAAGCTGCAGTTTAAGCTTTCTCAGATTTTGGCAGGTCAAGGCTACTTGGAGATGATTACAAACAGTCTCACCAAATCTACCTATGCGGATAAGTCAGGCTTTTTAGATACAGCCCAATCTGTCAAAATTTTCAACCGATTGAGTGAAGATTTGGATGTGATGCGTCAGTCTTTGTTGTATTCTGGATTGGAAGTGCTGTCGCGAAATATCAATAGAAGACAGACGGATTTGAAATATTTTGAATTTGGAACAGTTTACAGCAAGGTAGAAAGCGGGTATACTGAAAGTAGAAGGTTGGCAATTTTCCTTTCGGGGAAGAAAACTGCAGAAAGTTGGATTGAACCTTCAAAGAATTTTGCTTTTTCGGATCTCTATGCCACGATAGAAAATATTCTCCTAACTCTTAATATCGACCTTGGTGAAGTAAACATGGTCGAAAGCGCACCTTTCGAATATGCCTTACAGTTGAAGTTGGGTGAGAAGGTTCTCGGTGAAATTGGTTTGGTAGAAGACAAGTCACTGAGACTTGCAGGAGTTCGTCAGGAAGTATGGTTTGCAGATATGAACTGGGATTTGCTTTGCAAAAAAGCCGCTGGGTTAAAGAAGTATCAGGAGATTTCAAAATTCCCTGAGGTAAGAAGAGATCTTTCATTGGTAATCGATAGGTCTATTTCCTATGATCAGGTGAAGAAAGTAGCTTTGAAGTCAGGAGGAAGACTACTACAACGCGTCGGAGTATTCGATGTCTATCAAGGAGATAAAATTGATGCTGGAAAGAAAGCCTATGCATTAAGTTTTCACCTTCAGGATCAGGAAAATACACTTACAGATAAGGTAATTGACAAAACAATGAGTAGATTGATTCACGCCTTTGAAAACGAAGTAGACGCATTGATCCGTACATAGAAATGATTCAAGAGGAACTGCAAAAACTGCAAAAACTGGCGATTCAGGCTAGTGAAAAATTATCAGAATTGATAGAAGAAAATCAACAATTGAAGATGAATTTGGTCAACATAAATCAATCATTGGCCGAAAAAGAGCAGGAAATTGAGGATTTTAAAAATAAGATTAAAATTAGTAATATTGTAGCGAACAGACCGGTGAGTCCAAGAGATTCGACCGAAATGAGTGAACTAATTAATAATTATATACAAGAAATCGACCATTTGATCAGCTATTTATCAGATTGATATGCAAACATTAGCCATCAAGCTTAAGATAGGGGATCGTGAATATCCCATGCGAGTCAAGATTGAGTACGAATCTAAAATCAGGTATGCTGGCATGTTGATCAACGAAAAATTGAGAAAATATAAAGATGAATTTGGACTGGATGATACCCAAGATCTATTGGCAATGGCTGCGTTTGATTGCATGATAGAGTACTTAGAGAATAAAGAAGTAAACGCTGGGGATAGCGAACAGATAAAATCCAGTATTTCTCATATCAGTATGCTTTTGGAAAAAGTATTGTAATTATTACCACTTATTTCTTAGACTTTTCGGACTCTCACTAGGTGACAAAACTTAAAAAAACCTATGGGAGACATACTATATATTGTCCTAGCAGCCTTGATTGGTACTGGTGCGGGAGCTGCGATTGCAGGTACATTGATCAAAAATAAGAACTCAAAGCTGGAGGAAGAGACAAGAGAAAAGGTTAAATCTATGCTTCGTGAGGCTGAGATCAACGCTGAATCGATCAAAAAAGAGCGTATACTAGAATCGAAAGAAAAATATCTCAAGCTGAAATCAGAATTTGCCGAGGAGATGAATTCCAAGAACATCATCATCATCACCAACGAAAATAAAGTAAAGCAGCGCGAGCAGCAAGTATTGAAGGAGCTAGAGCAAGTAAAGCGAAAAGAAGCAGAGTTAGACAGTAAAAAAGAAAATCTAACAGCTCAACTCTGTTCCGTCCAAGTAAAAAAAGAAGAGCTAGATCGCATTATTAATCAACGAATCACTGATTTAGAAAAAGTAGCGAACCAATCTCGAGAGGAAGCCCGAGAAGAATTAGTCAAAATGATCACCGAAGAGGCAAATTCAAAGGCTTCTTCTCAGATCAAAGATATTCTCGATGAGGCTAAATTAACAGCAACTAAGCAGGCTAAGAAAATTGTATTGGATACTATACAGCGTACGGCTACAGAGCATGCTGTGGAAAATTGTGTATCTGTATTCAGTATTGAAAGCGATGATATCAAAGGAAAAATTATCGGTAGAGAAGGAAGAAATATCAGAGCGCTGGAAGCTGCCACTGGTGTTGAAATTGTTGTAGACGATACTCCAGAAGCTATAATCATTTCTGGATTTGATCCAATTAGAAGAGAAATAGCAAGACTTTCACTTCATAGATTGGTACAGGATGGACGAATCCACCCAGCTCGAATCGAAGAAGTCGTAGCTAAAACTGAGAAAAATATTGAAGAAGAGATCATCGAAATCGGTGAGCGAACCTGTATTGATCTTGGTATTCATGGTCTTCACCCTGAGCTGATCCGAATGGTAGGCCGTATGAGGTATCGATCTTCTTATGGCCAGAATCTATTGCAGCACTCCAGGGAAGTGGCCAAGCTTTGTGCTACCATGGCAGCAGAAATGGGTCTAAATGCCAAACTGGCCAAGCGGGCTGGACTCCTTCATGATATCGGAAAAGTATGGCACGAAGAGCAAGAACTCCCCCATGCAATACTGGGAATGGAACTGGCGAAGCGCTACAAAGAGCATCCTGAAATCTGTAATGCGATTGGAGCTCACCATGACGAGATCGAGATGACTACGATGATCTCACCGATAGTTCAGGCTTGTGATGCTATCTCTGGGGCTCGACCTGGCGCTAGAAGAGAAGTGATGGATAGCTATATAAAGCGCTTGAAGGATCTGGAAGAATTGGCTTTGAGCTTTGATGGAGTCAATAAATGCTTTGCCATGCAGGCTGGTCGTGAATTGAGAGTACTGGTAGACGCTGATAATGTAGATGATGTTACAGCAGGGAAGCTTTCCTTTGATATCTCTCAAAAGATCGAAAAAGAAATGCAATACCCAGGACAGATTAAAATCACAGTAATCCGTGAAATGCGGGCTGTGAACTATGCAAGATAAAGAGGAGACCGAAGACGAGGAAGTAAAAGCAAGCAGACAATTCATAAATGTTCGTTTACCTCATCTTGATTTATATTCAAAATGGCAGTTGCTGAAAAGTGGCTGCCATTTTTTATTCAAGATGCAAGTTTAAGGTTACCTTGGTCTATGTACCACAGACCAATAGCGGTTTGGGTATGGCAGTATGCAGACCATGATCAAATTACGCTAGATAACTTAAAAACTAATTCTTACTTTGATGACAGTTACTTATCAGATAGCTGCCCCCTTTTTATTCTCTTATGTTTTTACTTCATTCACTTTTACTGGAGATTTTTGATTGGCTCTCAGACGGTGTTGCCTACTTGAAGAGGTGGAAAATCACAAGTGCGGAAAAGGCCATTCTTGAAAATAAATTCATCTACTACCAGCGACTCAATCAAGGTCATAAAAATGAGTTTGTTACAAAACTGGAATTGGTCTTAACGGGCAAATCCTTCATAGGTAGATCGACAATCAGCGTTGTCACTCCAGAAATGAAAATACTCATCGGGGCAACGATTGTGATGGTGACCTTTGGCTGGAACGATATTAGACTGCTTCATTTCAAAAAGATCCTGATTTACCCAAGCACTTATTACAGCACTATTTCAAAGCAGTATCATCGCGGGGAAGTCAATCCAAGGCATGGCATTATTGTGCTATCATGGAGCTGTTTCTTGGAAGGAATGGAGAATCAAAAAGATGGAGTGAACCTTGGAATACATGAGGTAGCTCATGCCTTGAAACTCGAAAACCAGATTTATTACAATGCCGAAAGTGAGTTTTTTAATCCTGAAGTTTATCATTCCTTTCAGCTGTTAGCGGATGAAGAGATAGCCAAGATTAAAGCCGGAAACCTGACCGTATTTCGGTCAAGTGGAGGTTTAAATGACGATGAGTTTTTTGCTGTGGCATTGGAGACTTTCTTCGAAAAGCCGCATGAATTTTTTCAGTATAACCCTGAATTATACGGAAACTTGGTTCGGCTGATGCGCCAAGATCCGAGAGTTTGGGTGAAGGGCTAAATACCCAATTTGATAGTTGATAGCATTTTTATTTACTTTCAAATGTTAATCCTGAACTCAAGTCCTGTAAAACCATAATTATTCGGGATTTGGAATGTCTTCGGAATTCATAGAAGCTGAAATCCCCATGATTGAATTTGGAATCAGGTAGGCTACCTCATTTTTACTAAATATACAGTTGCATTATTCAAAGAATTTGTAACTATTTGAAAATAAATAGATTATTCTGAAAAATCCACTGAAACCGAATAATATTGCTATGGGGAGGCATTTTAATTAACATTTAGTAGATTATTCTGTAAATGAACTTCGAAATTGCACAATTCTTAGGTAGATCGTAACCATCTGTAATGTATGTATTTGCATTTTTAATTTTTATTCTACAGAATAGATTATTATTTCATTTATAAAACCATAAACAACCATGCAAAAGTTAACAAATGACCAGATGGAAAATCTGGTGGTAGGTAGTGAAAATCCTTATTATGGAAATCTCTATACTAGTATTTGGGAGGTAACTTTCAGGGAAGTGATGAACTTCTGGCACAAGCTGTAGGATACTTTGACCAGTATTGCAGTGATTATAATCCACCTGCAGGTGTAGCGTAATTATGAAAACTAAAGGGCGAGAATTTCTCGTCCTCTGATTCCTTTAACTTATATTCTATGAGATTTATTATTCTATTATTCTTAATTATTGATCCATTTTTGTTGATTGGAAAGTGGGATTTAAAGTTCGCTGAAGCTAATATTAATTTGATTAATTCCGCAGCATTTCACGTATCTCCATCAGATCAACAAGAAAATATTCTTGAAGTTAATGAGCTTTATTTGAAGAATGCTTATTATGAATTTAAAAAAGATACAGTTTTCTGGACAGATATCAACCCTAATAAAAAGGAGGTTGTCTTAAAAAGAGGGAAATGGCATATTATGGGGGATACTCTTCGCATTTATGATTATGATAAAATTCATACATACAACTTTTTACTAAAAATGAGTAGTTCTAAAAGTGAGATAGATTTAAGGATAATATTTCCGAACAAAGATATTGCAAGAAGTAAATCTACTTTCATAAAGGGTAAGTAAAAATTGATCATTTAATCTAATTATAAAGAATTTTACGAGTTGATATACGCAATCGAATGGGTGATAAAAATGTATAATTAAATTTTATTATAGTTTAGTTGATATGTAATTAGGAAATTTTATTCCCTTAGTAGGTATAAATTCTATTTCTTATATTGTTATTATTTAATTAAGTTTAATGTCTATTGTGTTTTGAAAAATATATATTTAATAATTTTTTTAATTTGTATTTCTGCTGGTCTTTCGTTTTTAATGAATAACTATTTACTGACCGATAATTTATATTATCTTTACTTTCAAGATCAGTATTCCTACACCAAGATTGGGGAAATGATAGAAGTTAGGAAAAAATGGCGCTGGTTATCTTATTTGTCAAATCCTATAATATTGCTTATTTCTATACAAATCCCTGTTATTATGATTTATTTGGGAATGTATATTTCAAAGTTCTCAGTAAAATATGGAGATGTCCTTAAGGCTACTTTATTAGCTCATTTTATTTTCCTTATTCCTATCTTACTTAAGATTATTTGGTTTTCGTATTATCCGGTATCTATGGATGCTTTACGCCATTTCCACCCTTTGTCCTTATTTAGTTTATTTGATCCTGAGCTACTTCAGGTGTGGCTATACTATTCGTTAAAAACTTTGAATATATTCGAAATAGCTTCATGGCTAGTTTTGGCTTTTTTTTTAGCTAAGTTTTTAAAGAAGTCTTTTGATGAAATGCTTAAGATCGTAGTGCTTTATTATGGTACCTTTTTAGTCTGTTGGATAGTGTTTGTAATGTTTATTTCTATCAGTAATAGCTAAAATAGTATGGGTAGATTGGTATTTTTTAGCTTATTGCTATTGTTTGTGGTTCTACCACGAATTTAATGGAGAAATCAGAAGTTAGGTATTTTTTTAATTTAGTTGATTCTTCTAAATCGCAGTAAATCAGCTAATAAATGGTTTCAGCAAAGCGCGCGTTTCCTATATTAAATCACTTTATTTATATGTTCCACTAACTTAAGGGTAGATCCTTGTTTGTTTTAGCTGGAGGCTTCTTTACCTGGAATAAGGTAAAGGAAAAAGATGCATTGAATAGGCTTCATCAAAATTTGCCCTCAATCAAGATTCCGCAGTTAAATGGAGATTTGCTAGATCTTCAAGGTTCGCTAACTAACACAGCCAATATTGTTGCCCACTTCAATACTACCTGCCATCTATGTCAATCCGAAGCCTAATTACTAGTAGCTAATTTTCAGGATAGAGAAGATCTAAATTTTATTTTTATTTCTTCACAGCCTGCATTTGAGATCAGAGAGTTTAAGGAAGATTATAAGTTGGATAAGTTATCAAATTCCATTTTCCTTTCAGGTACACTTTTTCAGTTTGCCAATGAGTTTAAGCTTCAAGGTACCCCAGCCACATTCGTATATGATTCCAATGGAGAATTTGTAAAGGAGTTTTTTGGGACTTTTAAAATGCAGGAGCTAAAGAACGACATTGACCAAGCAAATGGATTATAAGAATATAGAGCGTTTTTTTGTACGGCAGCAAAGCAGTAGTGACTGTGGTGTAGCCTGCCTATCTACAGTTATTAAAGTCTTTGGTGGCTATGCCAGATTAGAGCAGTTGAGGGAATTTAGCGGTACTGCTATCGGAGGTACGAAAATGCTAGGGTTGACTGAAGCCGCTTCCCGAATCGGAATGAATGCGGAGGCTTTTTGGGTTGATGGAACTGTTCGTCTTCAAGAACTGTCAACACCCGCTATTCTTCATGTGGTCATTGGAGGGAAACTTAGTCATTACCTAGTTTTTTTCAGTTGGAAAGACGAGAAAATCACTTGTATTGACGCTTCAAAAGGAGTAGTAATCTATACCCAAAAAGAGCTAGAGGAGATTTGGGTAAGCAAGGCTTTGTTATGTTGTACAGCGACTGATTCTTTTGTGATACAGAAAGAGCAATTGAAATCCAAAAGAGAATGGCTTTGGAATTTGGTCAAGGAGGATTTGCCTATCTTATTGATTTCAGGTTTTCTGGGATTGTTGCTGACGGTTTTTGGATTGTCAGTCAGTATATTTTCTCAGAAGTTGATCGATGAAATCCTACCAGAAAAACAGTGGGAAAAGCTAATCTTAGGTTTAGTTCTTATTTCAGTTTTGCTGGCGGCGAGATCACTTGCGGCATTTTTAAAGGCAACGGTATTAGTACGGCAGAGTAAGGAGATGAATGAACGATTGGTTGGCAATTTTTTTCATCATTTGGTCGATTTACCAAAACGCTTTTTTGATTTCCGGAAGATCGGAGATATCACAGCTAGGATGAATGACACCAGAATAATACAGCGAGCGATCTCAGTTTTATCAGGCGACCTTCTAGTTGATACTTTTTTGGCGATAGTTCCATTGATTAAGATTTTCGCCTGTTCTTCTGATGTAGGCTTGCTGGTCCTTGCATTTTTACCAATCTATTTTTGGATTATCTATTCCTACAATACCCCCATACAGATCCTACAAAAGCAAACAATGATCATGTACAGTGCTTCAGAAAGTCAGTTTATTGATACAATCTCTGGAATAGGTACGGTCAAAGGGTTAGCAATGGAAAATGAATATGCAACCTCAAATCTAAATTTGTACAGCCGATTTCAAGAAGCAGTCTACGAATTAGGTACTGTCTCGAATAGGCTAGGCCTGGTTTCGCAGTCGGTAGGAGTGGGATTTATGGTGTCTGTTTTGGGGTTCAGTAGTTATTTAGTGTTTACTGAGCAGATGGAGCTTGGAGTCATGGTAGCACTCGTCGGATTTATAGGTATGACAGTCACTGCCGTAATGAGACTTGCTATGGCAAATTTGAGGATTCAGGAAGCCAAAATCGCATTTGATCGCATTTACGAATTTGTTGGGATTGCAAAAGAATCAGAGAATGCTAAAGCAGATCTCCCTGAATTGGTGGATTCATTCGAAATATTAAACCTTAATTTCCGCTTTTCTGGACGGAAGAAGTTACTTCAGGATATTTCTTTTATGCTGGAAAGAGGGAAGCTGACTGTGCTATTGGGTGAGTCAGGAGGTGGTAAAAGCACCCTTCTACAAGTTATGCTCAGATTCTATGGCATGGAGTCAGGTTCTATTCTGGTGAACAGTGCTCATCATGCTGACACATTCGATTTGAATAGTTGGAGAAAAGCTGTAGGCTATGCCTCGCAGGATGCTAAAATTTTTAATGGATTATTACTGGGAAATATTTCTATGAGAAGTGATTACGCTATTGAGGAGGTAAGGAAAAGTTGTGAGAAGTATGGTCTTGATGAGTTCTTTACTGGAATGCCTCAAGGTTATTTGACGCTCGTGGGAGAGGAAGGATTAAATCTTTCTGGTGGTCAAAAGCAGTTGGTTGGACTTGCTAGAGTACTTCTTACCAATCACAAGATTTTGTTACTTGACGAATTTACCGGGGCTATGGATAGAAATACGGAGCAGAGGATGCTAGACTTGATCCTTACTATCAAAGAAACCACTCCAGTATTGGTGGTTACTCATCGGATAAAACCAGCTTTGCTTGCAGACGAAGTTTTGATTTTAGAAAACGGAAGAATCACCAGTCTAGGCACTCCAAAAGATTTACTCCAAGGATTTAATTTGCTTTCAACTGCTTATAATGATTTAATTGGATGACTTTTCTATCAACCTAGCTAAGCGCTTAGCAACCCATCCACTGCCTCCGTCACCGCATCTACCAATTGTTCATAGCGATTTAAATCTTCTCCCCAGTACGTTCTTTCGCTGATTAGTTTGGTTACAGTCTCTTGAGTAGAACCACCAATCGCCCAAACCGAATTGAACTCCGCCATCAGCTCAGGATTATCATTGACAGGAAGTTCAGTTCCATGATACTCCCCGCTATAAAAAATCAACAGTGCAGCAAAGCCTTTGATTAGATGTTCTGGCCAAATCTGATTTTTCTCCCAATAAGAAAGCAAAGAAGGAAGCACTCGAACTTTGAATTTTGAGATGCTATTTAAAGCAATTGATTTCAACTCATGTCGGATAAATGGATTTGCAAAACGCTCCAGGACATCATTCGCAAAAGCTTTTAATTCGGCTTCTGAAAAATCCATACTTGGGATGATTTCCTCAAAAATTGCCTTGCTCAAAAAATCGCCCATTCCCGGGTCTTCAACCGCTTCCCTTACCGTTCGGAAGCCATGGAGGTAGGCGTACGGAACCAGGGTGGTATGTGCTCCATTTAGAATTCGAACTTTCATGGTTCGGTAAGGAGTAAGATCTGTTACAAACTTCACATTTAAGCCCGCTTGATCAAGTGGAAATCTTTCTTGGACTGCTTGAGGGCCCTGAACAGCCCAAAAATGATACGGTTCGACCATGACAGCCAACGCATCCTTATAGCCTAATTTTTCTGAAATCTCCTCCATTTCTGCCTTGGGATAGCCTGGCACGATTCGGTCGACAAGCGTGTCGCAGAAGAAATTATGAGCTGAAATCCATTGGTTGAATTCCTGAGGTAAATTCCATTTTTCCGCATAGGCAAGAATACAAGATTTTAGCTGCTGCCCATTTTTTTCAATTAATTCACAAGGCAGAAAAATCAAACCTTTATCAGGATCTCCTTGAAAATGGTTGAATCGACGAAAGAGTAATGCCGTGAGTTTCCCGGGAAATGTTTTTGAAATAGCCTCGATTGGAAGATCTTCGGAATCGAAGCGGATGCCTGACTCAGTAGTATTGGAGATCATGAATTCCAAATCCGGATTCTCCCCGAGCTTCAAATAAGATTCATAATCTTCAAAAATGGAAGTCACACGTTCGACACAAGAGATTAATGTGGCTCGATCGACCAATTCTCCTTGACTTTGGCCTCGCTCGATGACATGAAATAATCCGTCTTGCCTTTCGATTCGATCATCAACCTCTTTACTGTGGATTTGAACGACCTGAATCTTTCCGTTGAAAACTCCTTTGGCATTGGCCACTTCGATCATCCAGTCTGCGAATCCCCGAAGGAAATTCCCATAGCCAAATTGTAGAATATTTACGGGGAAAGAGTCGGATGGGGAAGCGGTTCTTTGAAGTGGTTTCATAGATGTTGAATCAGAAATTTAAATTCTTTGAGTAGTTTGGGATTAAGTATAGCTAAAAGTAGGATTTGTGATGGAATTCTAGGAAAGCTTTTTATAATTATTCATTAGTGTTGAGACCTGAATTCCCCTATTCCTATTAAACTATGAAATTTGAACACTTTGCTTTGAATGTACCCGATGCTCCGGCAATGTATCTTTGGTACGAAACCCACCTTGGCCTCAGTATAGTCAAAAAGATGAACGATTCACCCTACATGACTTTCTTGGCTAATGATAGTGGCACCATCATGCTTGAAATTTATACTAATCCAAAAGGTGAAACGCTTGATTTCAATGCTTTTCATCCTTTAGCTGTTCATTTGGCTTTAGTTTCTGAAAATCCAACAGCGGATAAGGAGCGACTCATCGAAGAGGGAGCTACACTATTTTCTGATGAAATTTTGCCCGATGGATCACATCTGATTATGCTACGGGATCCTTGTGGTATTTCACTTCAACTTTGTAAGCGAGCAAAATCCATATTGAAATCAACCTAAATTGGAGTTTATGGAAGAGTTGAGAATCCCGTTTGAGAATCTAGTTAGCACACTTACCGCCTGCCTAATCAAGCAAGGGTTCGAGCAGGATCGAGCAATTCGCTGTGCGAGCTTATTTGCTCAAGCTGACCGGGATGGTGTACATTCCCATGGAGTGAATCGCTTTTTTCTTTTTTTGGATTTCATCAAAAAGGGTTTTGTCATTCCTCAAAATGATCCAGAACTGATTGCCCAAATTGGAATGATGGAGCGCTACGATGGTCGATCCGGACCAGGAAATCTAAACGCTGAATTTGCAATGGATCGAGCTATCGAGCTGGCAAAATTCTTTGGGATGAGTGCGGTAACCCTGATGAATACGAACCACTGGATGCGAGCTGGGAATTTTGGCTGGCAGGCCGCGGATGCAGGCTGTATAGGAATTTGCTTTACCAATACCATTGCCAATATGCCAACTTGGGGAGGAAGTGAGCCCAAACTTGGAAATAACCCTTTGGTAATCGCTATTCCGCGAAGTTCGGGTCATGTGGTGCTGGATATGGCAATGTCTCAATTTGCCTATGGAAAAATGGAAATTGCCAAGAAGAAAGGGGAGCAATTACCATTTGATGGAGGATTTGACTCAGATGGGAATTTGACAAAATCACCTGAGGAAATTCTCTTGTCTCATCTGGCGCTACCTACAGGAATGTGGAAAGGAGCCGGGTTCTCGCTTATGTTAGACCTACTCGTCACTGTCCTTTCTGGAGGGAATTCGACCACGGAAGTTGGAAAGGATGGGGTAGAGAAGGGGCTTTCGCAAGTATTTATTTGTTTTGACCCAGCAAAATTAAATCTGACTGATTGGATGGAGTCCAAAATAGATTCAATTATTGCAGATTTGAAATCTTCATCCGTATTTGAAAACAAGTCAGTTCGCTATCCCGGTGAGCAGGTACTTCAGATTAGAGAATCGAATTTGAACTCAGGAATTCCCATCAATACTGAGCTCTGGGATAAACTTTTAACGCTTTCAACATCATGAAAAAAGTCGGAATTATCGGAACTGGTGCCATAGCTGGTATTCATGCTGCTGCAATTAATGTAATAAAAAATGTGGAGTTGGTAGCAGTTTGCAGTAGTTCTCCAGATCGTGCGAAGGAAGCTGAAGCGAAATTTGGAGTCAAGGCCTATTCAGATGTTCAAGCATTTTTGAGCCATCCAGACTTGGATGTGGTCTGCATTTGCACCGCGAGCGGTCTGCATTTGGAGCCGGCTTTAGCTGCTGCAAAAGCTGGAAAACATCTCATCATTGAGAAGCCAATCGAAGTCACACTAGCCCGAGCGGATCAATTGATTGAAGCCTGCCAAGTTCATGGAGTGAAGCTAGCGGTAATTTTCCAAAATCGCTTTTCTTCAGATTATCAACAATTAAAATCCGCAGTGGAGGCCGATTTATTCGGAAAGCTTTTGATGGGCAATGCCTATGTGAATTGGTTTCGAAATGAGGAATACTACAGTAAAAGTGATTGGAAAGGGACCATTGAGGTAGATGGTGGCGGAGCTTTTATCAATCAGGGGATTCATACGATTGATCTTTTACTGGATTTGATGGGAGAAGTTTCATCCCTTTTTGGACAAGTGAAAACTGCTTATCATCAGATTGAGGGCGAGGATCTGGGCGTAGCGATAGTTAATTTCAAAAATGGAGCAATAGGAAATATTACCTCTGCAACCGCATTGTATCCAGGCTTGCCAGAGCGAATCGAAATCTTTGGCTCAAAGGGAAGCGCTATCTTAGCAGGCGGTAAAATCGCTCATTGGGAAGTCAAGGATTCGGAGACAAAGCTTGAAGAAAGTAGGATTTTCAGCTCCTCTGGGGCTGCTGACCCAATGGCTATAAGTGGAATCCACCATCGATTGCAATGGGCTGAGTTTATTGATAGCCTAGAAAATGGAGGAGAATATTCAGTGGATGGCACTGTAGCACGGAAGTCACTGGAATTGATTCAAGGAATATATC
>JBDNIP010000163.1:0-4912 GCA_041688245.1 Algoriphagus sp. | reverse complement strand
CATATTGGTTGTTTCCTAGTTGCATATGCTTGCTGACTAAATCCAGTAATTCCTTGGGTGAATTAAATCCGGGAAAGCCCTGCGAAAGATTAATCGCATGATGATCCACTGCCAGCTTGGACATGATGGTAAAAATAGTAGTTCCTACTTCAGGCAACTTGGATTCAATCAACATGAGTTTAATTTTTTTTAGTCTAGGATTAAAGTACAATTTAAAAACAATCCGAATTCATTCAAATCTCATCTTTTGGTCAAAGTTTAAATTTTTTAATCCTTTTACCTTATAATCGACGATAGCACGATTCCTGAATTTCAGCCAAATTTCCCTACTTTTGCACCATAAATAGACCCAAATTTAACTTAAAAGAGCCCCAAATGCGTGATATCAAATTAGTGGAAGTACGATCCGAAATTGCTGCCGGAACACGGGGAGCAAGCTTGGGAATCGATGCTTTAAAAATTGCCAGTTTGGATAAAAAATCAAACTTCTTTACTCAGTTTGATCCAATCAGTGTGCCTGATGCCAATAATTTCCTTTGGAAAGGAAATAAATTTCCAAATGCAAAATACATAGATGGGGTATATCAAGTGCTAAGAAATGTCTACTCCACAGTGGAATCTCTTCGGATGGAGAAGAAATTTCCAATTATTTTAGCTGGAGATCACAGCACTGCGGCAGGTACTAT
This sequence comes from Algoriphagus sp., assembly GCA_041688245.1. Classification (GTDB taxonomy): domain Bacteria; phylum Bacteroidota; class Bacteroidia; order Cytophagales; family Cyclobacteriaceae; genus Algoriphagus. Next base: position 4,226 of record JBDNIP010000163.1, on the reverse strand, counting down.
CATGGGCATTAAGTCTGCAGAACCAAAAAAACGGTTAGGTGTCATATGGATTGATGCCCATGCAGATTTTCATACGCCATATACAACACCCTCAGGTAATATGCATGGCATGCCGCTGGCCATGGTCACTCAACTGGATAATATGGACTGTAAAGTGAATGAGCCCTCAGAGGAGACTATTACCTACTGGGAAAAGATCAAAACTATCGGAGGGGATTTCCCTAAAATCCTTCCAAGCGATATTGTCTTTATCTCCGTTCGTGATACTGAAGAGCCTGAGAATTACTTGATCAAAACTCATGGAATCAAAAACTTCAAAACAAGTGAAGTTCGAACTAAAGGAATCAGTCAGATCGCAAAAGAGACTTTGGAGTTATTAGGAGACTGCGATCAAATCTACATTTCATTCGATGTGGATAGTTTAGACAGTTCTATTTCTATGGGAACTGGCACTCCGGTACCGGATGGCTTGACATTGGAAGAAGCAATTCAACTGAATGCTGAATTGATCATGGATAAGCGAGTCTGCTGTTGGGAAATCGTAGAAGTAAACCCAACATTGGACACAGAAAACACCATGGCTGAAGCGGCGTTTGAAGTCCTGGAAATTACAACCAATTCATTGGTCGCAAATTTTTAAGATTTTACTACTTATGATTTCAACCGCAGAGAGCGCAAAGAAGACACAACGCTCACAATGAAATTCAAAGTGTTCTTTTAATTGGTCATCTTGCTTTTTACCATCGAAAAAACTTGAGATTATGGGACATCATGAATTGCTATTGGAAGATGCGTACGCCACGAAAGTTATAGGGATTTCCCTAGATATTCATTCTCAAATGGGTCCTGGACTTTTAGAATCAGCCTACAAAAAAGTACTCGCTCATAAATTACAAGTTGCTGGACTTTTCATAGAAGTTGAAAAGAAAATGCCTTTGGTTATTGATGGAATAGAAATTGAATCAGGCTATTTCATAGATATCTTAGTTGAGAAAAGATTAGTCTTAGAGTTAAAATCTGTTGAATCTATTTCGGAAATTCACTTTGCACAAACTCTGAATTACCTTAAACTAGGAAAATTCAAACTGGGGCTACTGATCAACTTCAATGTTCCAAAACTTAAATATGGAATTAAAAGAATAATTAATACAAAATAGCACTTAAATACGCTTTTGTGGGCTCTGTGCAAACCTCTGTGTCCATTGCGGTAAAAATATGAACATTCAAGAATCAATCATTTCAGGCGTTCAGCTTGCTTTTCAGAATATCTTCAATGCCGATATCTCTTTGGATCGATTGGCCCTAGCTCCTACTCGAAAGGAGTTTGAAGGAACCTACACGTTTGTTGTTTTCCCTTTTTTGAAAATTTCTAAGACCACACCAGAGAATACCGCAAACCAAATAGGCGCATATCTTAAAGACAATGTCGCTGAAGTCGCTGGCTTCAATGTGGTCAAGGGCTTTCTGAATTTGGAATTAAACAATCAGATTTGGCTAGGCGTGTTTCAACAGCTTTTTGACAATAAAAATATTGGACAACTTCCTGCTAACGGTCAGAAAGTAATGGTAGAGTATTCCTCGCCAAACACAAATAAACCCCTTCACTTGGGTCATTTACGGAATAACTTTCTTGGCTACTCAGTGGCTGAAATCCTCAAAGCCAATGGCTATGAAGTAATCAAATCCAATCTGGTCAACGATCGCGGCATTCATATCTGTAAATCTATGGTTGCTTACCAGCATTTTGGAAATGCCGAAACTCCCGTAAGCTCCGGATTAAAAGGTGATCACTTGGCTGGCAAATACTATGTACGTTTTGAGCAGGAATACAAAAAACAAATCGCTGAGCTAGTTGCTTCAGGCCAATCTGAAGATGAGGCAAAAAAAACGGCTCCTGTCATTTTGGAGGCTCAAGAAATGCTGCGTCAATGGGAAGCCAATGACGAGGAAGTAGTATCACTTTGGAACCGGATGAACGAATGGGTCTATGCCGGATTTGAAAAAACCTATGAACGAATGGGGGTTGATTTCGATAAATTTTATTACGAGTCAGGCACCTATCTTTTAGGAAAAGACATTGTTGAGGAAGGTCTTTCCAAAGGTATTTTCTTCAAAAAAGAAAATGGTTCTGTTTGGGTCGATTTGACAGACGAAGGACTAGATGAGAAATTAGTTTTACGTGGTGACGGTACTTCAGTATACATCACACAAGACATGGGTACAGCAGATTTGAAATATGAAGATTTCCAAATTGACAAATCCGTATATGTGGTTGGAAATGAGCAAGATTATCACTTTGATGTGCTGTATAAAATCATGCGCAAACTAGGCCGACCTTATGGCGATGGACTTTATCACCTTTCCTACGGCATGGTCGATCTTCCTACCGGGAAGATGAAATCCAGAGAGGGAACCGTGGTGGATGCTGATGAATTGATGCAGGAAATGGTTGATACCGCTGAAAGCCATACCAAGGAACTAGGAAAAATTGAAGGATTCAACCCTGAGCAAGCCAGTCAGCTTTACGAAATGATTGGATTAGGTGCCTTGAAATACTTCTTACTAAAGGTAGATCCTAAGAAACGGATGCTTTTCAACCCCCAAGAATCAATCGAATTCCAAGGTAATACCGGCCCTTTTATACAATATTCGCATGCTCGAATAGCTTCGATCCTCCGGAAAGCCAGCATGATTGGAACAGATTATTATGCAGTGGATTTCAGTAAAATGACAAAAATCGAGGATTCTGAAGCAGCGTTGATCTTTATACTAAATGATTTTGAAAAGAAGATTGAACTGGCCGGACAGGAGTATTCCCCCTCAGTATTAGCGCAGTATTTATTTGATTTGGCCAAAGAATACAACCGTTTCTATGCCGATCTACCGATTTTTCTTGAAGACGATGAAGTTATTTTAGCATTTCGGGTAGCACTTTCTGATCTTACCGCTAAAACAATAAAAAAAGGGATGAGTTTACTCGGTATTAATGTCCCGGAAAGAATGTAATATGAAAAATCTAATCCTCATTTTCTCAGTCATTTTCTTTGCTTGTCAACAATCAGCCACTCGTCCGGATGGTCTAGAATTAGCGAGCCTAACAAATCAAACAAACTTAATGGAAAACACTTTCTACGATTTTAAAATGAAGGATATCAACGGAAAAGAAGTTGATTTTAATAATTTTAAAGGTAAAAAAATTATGATTGTCAATGTCGCATCCAAATGTGGCTACACCAGGCAATATGCCGCACTTCAAGAATTGAATGAGCAATATGGCGATAAAATCGTCATACTGGGATTTCCTGCAAATAACTTTGGCGGACAAGAGCCGGGCTCTAACGACGAAATCAAAGAATTCTGTACGACAAAATTCGGAGTTACCTTCCCTATGTTTGAGAAAGTTTCGGTGAAAGGATTTGACAAGCATCCACTTTATCGCTGGCTCTCTGATTCTAAGTTGAACGGTTGGAATAACGAGGAGCCAGGTTGGAATTTCTGCAAATACCTCATTGATGAGAAAGGCCAATTAATCAAATTCTTACCTTCATCTGTAGCTCCGCTAGATGAGGTAATCCTCAAATTTGTCGGAGTCTGAGACTCCCTGCAATTCTGTGAAATATAGTATTCAAACAAAAAGAGAAGCTTGGTTGCACGCAATCAGGCTTCGAACTTTACCTCTTGCCTTAGCCAGTATATTTGCTGGATCATTTTTGGCGGCAAGTACAAATGTTTTTCGCTGGGAAATTTTAGTCTTAGCTGCTCTGACCACTATATTTCTTCAAATTCTGTCGAATCTCTCTAATGATCATGGAGATACCGTGAACGGTGCTGATCATGCTGAACGGCAGGGTCCAATCCGAGCAGTTCAATCCGGCTTAATTTCATTGCTTGAAATGAAAAGAGCCATGTATGTTTTTGGGTTTTTATCACTGGTATCAGGCTTGATGCTACTTTTCGTTGCGCTGCAAAGCATGACCCTTTTCCTCATCTTCCTCGGTTTGGGATTGGCTGCAATCTGGGCTGCAATCACCTACACTTCAGGAAATAATCCTTATGGCTACGCAGGATTGGGTGATATCTCAGTGTTCCTTTTTTTTGGTATTCTGGGTGTATTTGGCACCTTCTTTCTTCACAGTTTGACATTGAATCTATCTGGTATCTGGATAGCCATTGCACTGGGACTATTCAGTACTGCCGTGCTTAACATAAATAATATTCGAGCTATT
>JBDNIP010000162.1:0-5505 GCA_041688245.1 Algoriphagus sp. | reverse complement strand
TCGAAGTGAATCCATGGTGCTCATCAGCGTATCTATCTCTCCAAGTTCCCATGAGAATACGTTCATTCGCTTCTTCTCATTCAGTTTGAGGGTTATCGAATCAGTATTATTTCCAAATCTAATTTTCAATAGTCTATAGGCCTCTGTTCTCTTGACTGCATCCTGTATGAAATTTGTAATTACGCGATTGTCTCCGTCCACCCAAGGATCTCGGTCTCGCATTTCAGCGTAGAATTTCTTTTGTAAGACCCTCATGTGTTCTTCAACAGACTCTTCAGCATAGCGCTGCATTCGGCTGTCAATCGTTGTAAAGATTTTTAAACCATCTCCGTACAAATCATAGGATGAGCCGTCTGATTTAAGATTTTCTTTGGTCCATTGTAATAAATCAGACTTGACGATTTCTCTAAAATAGGTCGCAAGCCCTTTGTTTTGATTGGCTACACTGTAGTCAAGCATTATCGGCTGAACTGATAAGGAATCAAATTGCCTTTGTGTCAGATGATCATTTCTTACCATTTGATATAAGACGGTGTTTCTTCGCCGGAGTGAATTGTTAGGATTGTAAACAGGACTATAATAAGTGGGGGCTTTAAACAATCCTACCAGAACTGCCGCTTCTTCAATCTCCAATTCAGAAGGCTTTTTGTTAAAAAAAGTTTCTGAGGCTGTTTTTATACCATATGCATTAGAGCCAAATTCCGAGGTATTTAAATAAAGTGTTAAAATCTCATTTTTTGTATAAGCTTTCTCGAGCTGTGTAGCAACTATCCATTCTTTTGTTTTGATAATCAACATTTTCATCCCAGGAATCGAACTCAGTATTCCTTGTGAATCGTCACCTCGAGTTTTAAATAGATTTTTTGCAGTTTGTTGACTGAGTGTGGACCCTCCACCAGAATCCTGTCTCAGTAAAATTGACTTGACAAAGACTCTGATCATGGCAATCATATCAATACCTGAGTGCTCATTGAATCTGATATCTTCTGTAGAGATCAGGGCATTGACAAGATTTGGGGATGAGTCTTCGTATTTGTCGGGACTTCGATTCTCTCTATAATAGGTTCCAAGAAGAACTCCATCTGCCGAATATAAGCCAGAAGCGATCTCTGAATCAGGGTTTTCGAGTGCCTTGAAATCAGGTAAGGGACCAAATAGTCCCAAGAAATTGATGCTGATCATCCAAACAAAAAGGATGAAGCCAAAAAAACCTGCAATAAAGGCTATCCAGAGGTATTTGATAGTCTTAGATACCCAATTGGGGGTTTTTGGTTTGATAGCTTTACCCATAGTTTACTGATAAATTGACTTGAAAAAAGTCCTGTATTCTTCTAGATCTTTAGTCTTATTTAACTCTTGAAAATTCTCAATCGAAATAAAGAATGATCGCTCTTTGATATCTGTAGAGAGTCCTTCCGACTCAAATTCTTTTAGGAAAACTGTATGATATACTTCAGCTTTTTCTGAGTTGGTGAAAGGGCTAATTATGAAAATTGCATTTTCCCGATTTATATTCATGTTGCCAGTTCTCAATCTTGCATTGGAGAAGTTTTTTGCATGAAAATTTTCTAAATCTCCCAGTAAATTTTTTACTGCAATTATCTGACTAGGTTCCATTGCGATTACAAAGATATGCGTTTGAGATTCGTTTATTTTATATGGAGAGTCAGCAAGTTCAAATTCTTTGATTTCAGCATTGGAAGATTCTGAAGTTTGATCTGTTGAATCATTTTCGCTTATGTTTTTTGGATTTAGTTCGGCAAGTTCCTCAGCAGACAATAGAGGATTAAGCATATGCTTTGCCAATTTTTTTAAGGTGGAATCTTGCGCATTTTGAATATAATTTTCCAGTCTATCTCGATACATACTTCTACTCTCCGTTTTTCCTGTAACCATAACATCAAGGAGAAGCAATCGCTCGGTGTTCCGGGTTAGTGGGTATTCTTCAAGTGTTGATTTTATAATTGACTTTGCCTGCTTAAAATCATCTGTGTAGTAGGATTCATAAGCACTTTCATATCGTTTTGAAGAAGCTAAATAGGCCATGTTGCCACTTGCGGCATCAGGATTATTTACCGAAAAGGTATATTGAGAGTCTGGGAATTCTTGATTTAATCTTAATACGTATTGCTGAAAATTGCCTCCTAGATCTTTTTGAGCTAAATAAATAAGGTAATAGGCTTCTGGTTTTCTATTAGATTTTGGATATCGTCTTACTAATGTCTCTAAATTTAATAAACTTGGGGGAATCTCCTGAAGATTAAAATACAGGAGTTTTCCCAATTCAAAATAGGACTCCTCCAGCTGAATATTCAGTTCATCTATTTCTTCTTCAGAATTAGGTATTTGTGCTAGTAAAGTTCCTAGGTCGGGGATCTGATCAAGCATATTGTGCTCTGCTGCGGTACTGCTGGAATCACTTAAATAGTTTTCCGGAATTGTTGGTGTAGCACTTTGAAAGCTGGCAGCACTTCTCCTCCAATTATCCTGAAGAGGTCGATTTCCCCAGGTTCTTCTGAAATCAATAGCACCTTGTTGCATAGCTACTCCATTGTCAAAATAAAAATTTGAGCCATTGCCCCGATTGTTAAAAGCTAAAAAGTTATCAAGAATACTTGTGTTTTTAGGTTTTTCTGCTGCTTTTGCAATTGCAAGTAACCGTTCTTCTTCAGTTTGGATGAAGTTCATGGCGACAATTTTTTGTTCTTCGGATGTCATTTCGGTGAGTAAAATCAGGCTGTCGTTGGACTGAATCCGTTCGAAGTGAAAAACATAATTATCTAAAGAAGTTTTTTGTTTTTGAATTTGGATCGATACCGGATCAGTCTCAGTGATAAAGGTAAGTGCAGAGTCGAGGTAATATTTGGTAGCACGATAGTTCTTAAATTCATTAAGATTTATCTCTGCCAGCTTCTGATAGATATATCCCTTTAGTCTGGGGTTGCTTCCAGGTTCCTTGGCGGCTTGATGGAGCAGGTCCAATGTGAGCTCAGTATCATTTTGTTTTTCCTCGAAGAGCGCCCGTTCGTAAATCACTACGTCCTTGAGATCTCTATTTTTTGGATCTTTATAGAGACTTTCATAATAGTTTCGTACGCGCTTTAAATCTTTGCTCGCATTGAGTTCGGCAACTTGCTGCGCATAGAGCTGTGAGAAAAAACTCCGCTCGTAGGGTGGATTGCCATCTAGGGCTTTCGTGTAATAGTCGTAAGCCAATGCATCCAAGCCTTCCCGTTGGTAGCGCTGGCCCAAGATAAAATTGATTCGAGACTCTTCTTTTTTGTCGGTCACATACCCCAGTGCTTTGTCCAACGCACCAATAACTCCATTTTTGTCGGATCTCGACTGATAATAATATGCAAGTGTAAGATAGAGCTCATATCGGTTCTCTTCTGAAATCTTTGATTCCTTCGAAAGGTAATCAATTGTAAAATTGGCCTTTTCGATCTCCCCTAGATCTACATAAATACGGAGGAGTGTTATGATTGTCCTATGTCGAAGGTCATTCTCTTTTGAATTTACATTGATGTATTTAAAAGTATTTTGAGAATCGTCAAAACGAGATTGATAATAATCAATCTTACCCAGAATGTAGTAACTATCATCTACCCATTTACTTATTTTGTGCCATTCGATGGCTTTTGAAGCCAGCTCCACGGCTGATTCAAGTTTTTCTGCGTTACCTTGGATAGTTGCAGAATCAATGGGTATGAATACGGGAAGGACTTGAGTATAATCCTCCTTATAATTCTTGTGAATCTCTGCTTCCACTTCCTTCAGCTTGACATCCGAAAGATAGTAAGCATTGTAATGGGCCGTGAGATTGTGAAAAGTTCGATTAGTAAATGTATTACGCTCTGATGAGCAAGCCATTGCAGAAAGCAATACAATGAATACTAAAATGGATGATTTTGACATTAAGATTTTCTTCCAATTAAAGTACTAAAATAAGATTTTTAACCTATTTCCTGAACGAAAAAAGCGAGCGATTATTTCTAGACCAGGTTTTGGCTTACATTTAGTTATTGTTTTTTGTAAGATTAAATTGCAAATAATGAAGACTGATAATTCTGATAGAAAGCCAACTGCTACACCTACTTATGTCAAATATATTGGTTTATCATTTCAACTTTTTGGAGTGATTGGCACTGGTACATGGCTTGGTTGGTGGCTCCAACAAAAAAGTGAAATGATATTCCCTATTTGGCTTTTGTTATTCTTTTTTTTGTCTACTGCAACAGCGTTTTATCAACTTTGGATAGTAACACGGCAGGATAATGATTGAGCTGTAAAAATATAGCTATTTTTGTTTTATATCTTGTAGTGTTTATGGTACTTCCTAAAAATATTCATGTTCGGTTTGTTCTATTTTCTTTTGTGGTCGCAGTTTTTATAGGCATACTGGATTTAGTTTTTCCTACTGTGATTCATGAAGAAATCTGGAATATTTATTTTTTTCTTGTGATTTATTCATTTTTGATCAGTTTACTCAATAGATTTCTTCTCAAATCCTTTGATGAAAATTTCTTTCAAATCATGGTTTTAGCAATGATTATAAGATTTATTGGGACTTTGATCTTTATTGGAATCGCTGTTTGGCCCAGTATGGAGAATATTATTCTGTTTATAGCGGACTTCTTTATCATTTTTTTGTTCTACTTAGCATTTGATATCTACACCTTTATAGCTAACTTGCGCCCGATTTCAAAGTAGCCCTCAAATAATAGAGTTGATGACGCGTAAAACACTGGTAATAAGTCTTTTAATTTCAGTATTTCTGTTAGGTTTAAATAGTAACAGCTATGCTGTAGGCGAACAAGAAGATAATACTAGTTTCATTATGCACCACGTAAAAGACTCTCACGAGTGGCATTTTGCGACTTTTGGTGATACACACTTAACCTTATCATTACCTGTAATTATTTATTCAGGAGACAGGGGCTTAGAATTCTTCAGCTCTACAAATTTTCAAAATCATGAAACCCATCTTTTTGGAGAAGAGTATTCTTATGAAGGGTATTTCATTGATGAGGATGATCACTTGGGTAGACTAGATAAGGGAAGCTTTTTAGAATTTTCTGTTACCAAGAATGTGGTTATGCTGTTTATAGTACTGATCGTCGTTGGTTGGTTCGCACTTTCTGCTGCTTCGTTCTACAAAAAAAATGGTGCTGTAGCTCCCAAAGGTGCAGCTGCGATTATTGAGCCAATTCTTATTTTCGTAAGAGACGACATCGCCAAAAACTCAATTGGCCCACAGTACAAACGATTTGTTCCTTACCTGATGACATTATTTCTTTTCGTGTGGTTTGGCAATCTGCTTGGGCTTATCCCCGGTGCTGCCAACATGACCGGAAATATTGCTGTTACTTTAGTCCTTGCTGTATTGACATTCATTATTACCAATGTAAATGGAAACAAAGAATATTGGAAGCATGTCTTTATGACTCCCGGTGTACCTCCATTAATGCTATTGATTATTGTACCGGTAGAGATTATTGGTTT
>JBDNIP010000161.1:0-3423 GCA_041688245.1 Algoriphagus sp. | reverse complement strand
CCAAAGCAGAAGAGACTTCTCGGCAATTATGGAATGCGAACATTGCGGAACTACGGAAATTAATGGTAGTGGGTATGACGATGCTTTTTACCACTCAAGTGTAATACCGAAGATGAAATGTAAGCAATGTGAGAAAACAAGTGGTGACGATTACAGACCATTAACAACTAAATATCGTGAACACGAAATCGTTTAGAGCGGTGGCAAAGGGTTTTATTATTTATACACGTTGTTGTAAGTAGTTAAAAAGCAGTTAAAATATAAAGATGAACGTGTAGGACACAGGGAAGCACGTATAACGGTGTTAGATTGGATAAACATACGTAAACCAAAAGGAGCGATGCCAATACTATGTTGTACCAGTTAATTTAGGTGTGACTGCTAGGAGAGACTAGCTTTTTTATTACTTACAACACCGATATATACGCCATTCCATATACCAAAACAAACAATGAACAAAAATAAGCAGGTTTTATCAAAGTGGTTAATCAAAGATATTGAAGGATATTGTTATGGATCAGATCTTGAGCTTTACAGAATGCCTTTTAAATCTGGAAGAAATCACTTTGGATTGAGAAGATTAAAAAAACAGCATCCGAATAGATGGTTGATTTCGGGTGAATGGTGGAGTCAGACACAATTAAAGTCTAAAATCTACCTAAATCCCAATCCTGAAATAATAATTAATAACGAAGAAAAACCATTCTAAACGATAGAGCGATATGACTATTAAAGAAGCAAAAGAGATACTAGTTAATCATAATATATGGAGAAGGGACTCTGTAGGGGCTTACCACATGCCAGACCCAAAAGATGTCGGAATAGCTATTGATACTTTGGTTTCGGATGGATGGATAAGCCTTAATGATAGAAAGCCTGAATTGAATCAAGAATGCATCATTTTTAACGGTAAAGTTATGTCTGGATTTATTTACAATATATTGGGATCGTTTCATGATAATAGTGAGGGCTTATACTTTATAGTAGATGCTACCAATTGGATGCCTTTACCAGAACAACCAAAGCAATAAAAAAATCCTTACATTTACCAAACGAAAATAGCTGAACTATGCTACAAATTGAAGTAATTACCGATATTGAAAACGAGCCCATTAGCTTAGGGGATGCGAAATCATTCCTGCAAATTGACTATCCTGATTGGGACTTTCTTATTAGTTTGCTAATAGTTGCAAGTCGAGCAGAATCGGAGAACATTACAGGTAGGGCATACGGATTGAAAACTATTCAGGTAACCGGGAATACTGATGATGAAAAGATTTACCCTATTTTGCCTTTTATTGAGGACAAAGTTTGGGATCTTGAGAAAGACTTTAAAGACTACAGGTATGAGGCTGGTTATTCATGCATCCCTCCGGACTTAAAACTAGCTATTCTTATGCGAGTTGCTACTGGTTTTAGCTATCGTGAGAATGGAACTACTCAGGCTATCAACATGGCGGTTAATGCTTCTATAAATAAGGAATTAAAATATAGACACTCATTTGTAGGATGAAAGCAGGTTCATACGATCAAAAAGTAATATTCAGATCATTTCAGGTTTTGCCTGATGGATATGGAGGTACTATACCTACATGGGTTGAGCTATTAACTACTTTTGCTTCGGTAAAGATTAGCAGGGCGTTTGATACGACTGAGGCAGGACAATTGGAGCTACCTTTGATTTATACGATTAGGATTCAATACCGAGATTCATTCACCCCGACAACTGGCATGAGAATAGTATACAAGGGCAAGGATGTGCAGATTAAATCGGTTCAGGAAAACGCCGAAAGGATGCATAGGGAGTATATTTTAACAGGGTTAACAGTTGATTAGAAAATTTAAACTAAAAAAAAATGATAAAAGCGAGCGAATTAAGGGTTAAAAATTTGGTTTGGAGTGTTTGCGATGAATCAGAATATTATATCAAAGGGTTAGATATAATGTGTTTAGATCAAGGTGCAGATCCGTACGTATTCAGCGCAATTCCAATAACTGAGGAATTGCTTTTGAGGTTAGGTATTGAAAAAACAATCTATACCCATGAAATAAAAGAACATTGCAATACTGAAAAGGCATTGTGCATTGATATTAATTTAGATTATGGTCAAAAAGGGAATGTAGAGGTAGAAATAACTTCAAGCAGATTTTTAAATATTGGTCCAATAGATGATTCAGTATGCTGTTATCCATTAAAACAGGTTAAATCAATACATCAACTTCAAAACCTTTACTTTGCACTCACAGGAACAGAACTACAATTAAATGGCAGTTAGAGTAATTGGACTTGACAAGGCGCTAAGGGACATAGAAAGCAAAGGAAAGGACGCCGTTCAGGCTGTTGTAGAAGTTCTCTCAGATACAGCCTCAGCGATTGACTTTGATGCTAAAAATGCAGTCCCACTAGAAATAGATGCAAGCTTGAAACAGGATGGGTCTAAAATGGTTAGAATAAGCACAAAGCAACGAATTGATAAGGATCCTTCAAATAAAGGTCTAAATTGGAAAATAGGAATAGCTCAAGGGACTGATTTTGATGCTTACGTGGAGTTTGGAACAGGGCAAAGCGCTAGGGAGATTCTTTATGGTCCTGGTTATACTGATGAAATGCGGGCAATTGCAAGACCGTTCAAAAAGAAAAAGGATGGAACCCTAAAAGGAAAACCTTTCCTTATGCCTGCATGGATCAAAAACACCTCTAATTTAGTAGAGGAAATAAAATCTAAAATAGCTCAGGCGGTTAAATGAAATTGAAATGAAAGAAATATCTCACCTATTAAGACTTGCTTACCTCAATATACTAGCTCCTTTAGTTGTTGAAGGTGTGACAATCCCTATTTCAGATTCATTTATCAATCCTAATCAGGCAATTCCAACTTATAGATCCGGTCAAGCATACGTCTTGCTTTCAGATCAAAACGAAGTCGAGACATCGAATAACTTTTGCGGTTTTCGGCAAACGGCTACTATTTCATTGGATGTAATTACCAAGTTTCCGAACGGTTCAGGCAGCAAACTAGCAAGCGAACTTATATCGAATGCTATTCAAACTCAGGTAAATCTCCTAAACGGTCAATCAATTACCATTGCAGAAACAGATATTCAGGTTTTGAGTACCACAAAGGTTTCGAGTCAATCGTTTGAGGAACCCGGCCAAAGTTTGGTGGTGTTCAGGAAAAGAATTACATTTAGTCACATTTTAATTCAATCATAGAAAAAAACATGGCAACTCATAAATTAGGTAAATCTTTTGTTTTCGAATGGAATGGGCTACCAGTAGTCTGTCAGGTTTCGGGATCCCTCTCACTTACAAATGAAGGAGTGACGGTTCGGAACAATTGCTCAGGCGATTGGGGTGTTCGTTTGAATGGTGGAGACAAATCTGGGTCTTTTTCATTTACTGGAGATATTGATTTTGCAAAT
>JBDNIP010000160.1:0-3562 GCA_041688245.1 Algoriphagus sp. | reverse complement strand
TGCCCTATAGACAGTATGGAGCTTAAAGTAACAGCTAGTGGTGGTGATTCTGGATCTTACACAGTCTCGTGGTATCGCAATGCATTTGGTTCTTCAAATCTGATTATTTCCAAACAATTGTCTAAAAATACAGATAGTATTTGGGTAACTGGTATTGAAGGAGACACCAGCGGCACAGATTATTTTGCCTTACTCAACGATTCGTGCAGTTCGTACAGAGATACTGTTAGGTTTACGATTCGCTCTTACCTACCGCTCAAAGTCAATTTTACAGTGAATGAGATTACACTCTGCCGAGCGGACACTTTCCGTACTTCACCCGTTGTAACAGGAGGAAGAACCAGCACATACGCCTATATCTGGTCAGACCTTAGTGGTGGGCTCGGCAATACGTCATCTAAAATTGCAGTGAATACTTCATTGGGTGACACCGGAACTCTCAAAGTAGTAGTAACGGATGGTTGTCTGTTTTCAGGAGATTCTTCCCATTTTACTTTTCAATTCTACAGTCCACTTAATCCCGATATTTATCATCAAGGCAAAGCACATGAGGATACGGTACTTTGCCCGGGAGAAACACTCCTTCTAAAAAGCGGAAAAAACCCTGATGTAGTTGATTCACTTCAATATGATTGGAAGATCTCTGATTATACGTTTTCATCAACAGGTTTATTTAATCTAAATTCTGACTCAGTCAAAAAAGCTCTTGGCATCCATATAGATTCGGTTCTAAATGCACATCTACTTTTAAGGATGACCTCGGCATGTGAAAGTCAGGTTGACTCTGTTCTCATTCGCTTTTTACCCCAATCTACCAACGCTATTGAATTTCCTGTAGCATCTGTGATGGATGCTGGTAATATGGAAATTCATTACCAGCAACTACCTATCCCCAACGTCTATGGGTATAAGCTCTTCGCAATAAGAACCAATGGCCGGGCATTAATCGATAGCGTAAGTAGAGCAGATACCAACAATGTGTTTTTTATTGAGGATTCCATTACCACCAGTGGCAGGAATTGCTACCAGATAGAGACCATTGATTCGTGTGGGAACATTTCGAAATCTGAAATTTTCTGTACCCAGCACCTGAATGGAAATTCAGGGCAGCTAATGAATGATATCTCATGGAAGCTGGATAGTGGTTTGGCTCCTGAAGCATTGTGGCTATGGAATGGGGCAGCTTGGGACGCTATAGGAAGTCTTACATCATCCGATAGCTTTTTTGTCCATAACGATTTGTCTTGCGATAAATCATACAGCTATCGGCTGTCATTTACTGGAAAAAACGGCGGCGAATATTATTCTGCTCCCATTACACTTATACCGTTTGACACCATAAGCCCAGCAGCACCAGAACGACTTGATGTCTCCGTAAACATCAACGGGGCCATAGCACTTCGCTGGCTCTCATCAGCTGATGCAAATGTGGAGAGTTATACCATCTGGAGGGATACAGGAAATGGATTTAAGAAAATAACATCGATCAGTGATACCACCTATAGTGATATTCTAATAAACCCAAAGAATGCACCACCATCGTATTACATCGTTGCAGTAGATAGTTGCGGAAACGGGAATATATCCTTATCTTCTGACACCATTAGGCATATTCGATCTTTCAGTTCCACAGCTGGATGTTCTCCCTTTATTAAACTGCGATGGGAAGCATATTCTGGATTTTCTGGGGGCTCTGTAATTCACAGGATTTTACGCTCAACCAATGGAGTTAGTTATGCGTTGATTGATAGTGTGGGGCCTGATATCTTTGAATATACAGATACCTCAGTAGTCCAAACAACGAAATACCATTATCGAGTTGAAGTCTATTCGTCAGTGGAAGGAGTTTCAATTTACAGCGACACAACTTCTTTGACTCCCTTGGTATACACTGTTCCAGAAGAGACTGAATTCACGTATGTTAGTGTTTCAAAGTCAGGTATGACAGGCGAAACAGAAATAAACTGGAAATCAGCTGACCTAACAGATACCCTACTGCGGGGATATTACATTTGGGAATTTATCAATAGTGACAGGAATCTCATACACAATGAAACCGACCTGAATACCACAAGTTTTTCCCATAGCCCTGTCAATACCAGTGATATCACGCATACTTATGGCATTGGTGTTTATAATCTTTGTAAGGCCGACACAGGGATTTTGAATTGGCAAAGTATTCTCTCCCAGCAGCACAGAACGATTCGACTGGGTGTTACCAACCGAAATCTGGAGATTGAATTGGGTTGGTCTTTGTATGTAGGATTCCCAGTATCCAACTACCAGATATTTAGGAGCAAGGAAGGTGGAGTGGCTCAACTCATTGCTACGGTCAATGGGTCTGATAGTATATGGTTGGACAGTATGGTGTCTTGTGATCAGAGATACCGATACCAAGTAATAGCACAAGAAAGCGGAGGATTAAAAACTTCATACTCTAATAGCACGGAAGTGATTGCTTTTGACACGATCAGTCCTTCGAAGATTAGAATAATCAATGCAAGTGTATTATCTAGTGATAACCTAACAGGAAAGATTGACCTAGAAAGTGAAGGAAGTGGAGACCGGAATGCACACCAGATTCTCCTGTATCGACTAGAGGGTAGCAGTGCTCCAGTTCTGATAGACAGCATACTTGATCCTGTAAATGGCACGTTTAATTATACTGACATAGGTCTCAATACAACCGGAACTTCTTATGGATATGTGTTTGTGGCTCGTGATAGTTGTGGAAATCTAAGCACTCCTTCCGATCCCTTGAATCTTATCCTTCTGAAGACTATGGCCCTAAACAATGAAGTTCAACTCAACTGGACTTCCCATCGCGGATATGATCAATGGACTTACCAAATTCAAAGGCTATCTGCTGCCAACGATTGGAGAACCATTGCTGAACTTAATTCACAGACAAATTCATACATCGACACACAAGTAATCTGTATCAACACCTATACCTACAGAATCTTGTGCATGGATGTTTCTAGTTCCATTTACTCGTTGAGCAATGAGGCATCAGAAACCCCGATAGACACCATTGCTCCTTTAGAGCCTACCCTGCTCAATACAAGTATAATCACCCCAAATGAAGAAATACTACTGGAATGGAACACCTCAGCGGAAAGAGACGTTGCTGGATACATGATAAGTAGTGGTAAAGAAAGTGAGCTCCGTTCTATACCGGATCCATCAACTGATCAATTGTACATTCACTGGAAAAACCTTGATGATCTATGTTTCTATATCAGAACGTATGACTCATGTGGTAACATCAGTTCATCATCTAAACCTATTTGCCTAATTGTGCCACATATTACCACTTTGAAAGAGTCAAATTCAATTGAGTGGAATGCCTATCAGTTTGGAGGGGCTCAGGATATAAGTCATTATGGCATTTATGTTTCCACCGACACCCTAAACTGGATGTGGGTCGCCGAGGTGCCTGCAGATCAAACCCGTTTTATTCATGAAGATTTGGACCTTAGTCAGCACACGTTCACATATCAGGTAAGAGCATACTCCGATAAATCTCCTGTACTCATTTCCAACTCGACAGTTGTTACAG
>JBDNIP010000159.1:0-1783 GCA_041688245.1 Algoriphagus sp. | reverse complement strand
GCAGCAAGTAGTTTCTCGGAAATGTGCGCTATTTCAACAGAAATGTCGTTCTCATCGACAGTTACAATCATTCTGTCATCGATAAAGTTTATATCCGAGATGTGATAGCTGATTTTCATAATATTATTTTTTGAAATATATATTCCAAGACTCTATAATTAAATCAAAATTTTTGAAAATAATTTTACGAATCTCCTTTCTTCCAGATCTGCTTAAATTATACGCGAATGCCTCCTCGATGTCTACTTCTTCGCTTAAAACCCAAAACTTACATTCCATATCTCCTTTTTGAGCATGGATATGAATCAGTTCAAAACCTTCATTAGAATAGAAGAATAATCTCCATCCAGAAATGTATAGAACTGTTGGCATAGGCTAATTTATCAAATCGCTAATTAATTCCATCCAGCTAAAGAATATTAACTTCGAAGTTCCTAACCTGAATCACAAATCATCTTGCAATCCCGACCCTTTTCCTACCTTTTTTCCATCAGTTATTTTGGAGCTCGCTATAAAGGCTGGGCTCCACAACCTAATCAACCGACTGTACAGCGAAGACTTGAGCGTGTATTTCGTCATGTCTTTGGACATGAGGATTTCTCACTGATTGGAGCAAGTCGAACTGATTCGGGAGTGTCTTGCTCAGGAGGATTTCTACAGCTTTTCCTTCGAGAGAAAGTGAATATGGAAGGTTTGTTACCGGACTTGAATACTCATTTACCGGATGATATTAGATTGAATGGGGTGGAGGTAGTATCTATTTCTTTTAATCTGATTCAAGCGGTGAAGCAAAAAACCTATCGATTCTATTTTGCACAAGAGTCGGACTTTCATCCCTTTGCTTCTGCATTTCTAGTGAATGTCCCTGAAGCCTTGGACTTAGAACTGATGCAGCAAGCTGCTCAAATTTTTATTGGGGAGCATAATTTTAAATCCTTTTGTAAACCTTCTGTGAATAAAATTGACTTCGAGCGTGGGGTTCTTTCTGCTCAGATTCAATCTTCTAATGAATTTTTAGGAATATTTTTTCCGAAGGAAATCAACTACTTTACAGTCACCGGAACAGGTTTTCTCCATCATCAAGTCCGAAAGATGATGACGGCTATTTGGGAAGTTGGAAAGGGGAATTGGGAATTGAAAGACATTCAAAAAAGGCTGACACATCCAGATGCCAATTGGGAGCAAATTCCTCCGGCACCCGCACATGGATTAATCCTTTGCGAAACAATGTTAAAGTTTGAAGGCTGAAAGATAAATTCATAACATATCTTTCAACCTTTGCATCAAGCCATACACTGGAAAATATGAAAGATACCACTTCCATAATAGAGCCTCACATCTACTTTCCAGCACATTTGAAGAATCTCACTGATCTTTCGCCTTGTTGCTAGCAATCAGAAGGATCATTAAAAAAATCAGAAGCCCTAAAATTTTAGACTTCTGATTTTTAACTTCATACTCATCTACACATTCTTTGGTTCTGGATGTATATAGCCTTTTCTATAAGGCCTGCGTAATTTTCGGGTAGCTTCCTTATCCCCAACTACAGTCATGGTCTTTTGATCATATTTCAAAGCTCTACCTCCGAGTTCCATGGAGATATTCGCCAAGATGCAAGATGCGGTAGAGATATGTCCATCTTCAATATCAGAAACCGGAAGTGTGTCTTTTTCGATAGCGTTTAGCCAATCTTTCATGTGATTACGGGTAGCTGGGGCAGCATTAAGTTCGATTCGCTCTTCGGTGAGATCCTCTGGGTATTGTTCTTTTTCCAGCACCAAAT
>JBDNIP010000158.1:0-2471 GCA_041688245.1 Algoriphagus sp. | reverse complement strand
CCCAATACAAACCAGGAAGACAAACAGTATTTTCTGAACGAGTTCCCCATCCTTCATCTCGGAAGTTGGACCAGAAGTATTCATAATTATCTTCTTCGCCGCCCCCAGGAGGCGTTTGTCCACCCTGACCTCCACCCTGACCGCCGCCGCCGCCTTGGTCTCCTTCTGCGGCCTGCGCTTCAAGTAAAGCCCCAATATCCACACATTGACCCTCACAGATCGTGGTGTCTTGTGGACTGAAATTAGCCTCCAAATTATTCTCCGTCAGGGGAATGTCACGAGAAACTGTAATAGAATCTCCATCTGCAAAATTGACTGTCAGCGATACAGAAATACTTTCTCCCTGAGCCGCATCGCCGGGAATAAGTAAATGCTCTTGGGCATAGTCAGCAGGAACAGGATTTCCGTCCGAGTCAGTGAGTGGCGGATTAAAGTCCCACTTGAAACTGACAGGTTTATAATTTTCGGGCAAGATCTCACTGGTGAGCTGAATCGGATTATTTGCACAAGGCATATCCGGTGCCCAGGTGAAATCTACGGTCGGTTCGATATCAGCGTTTGGAGCAAAAACCGGGAAAACACGTCCACAAAAGTCTACTCCATTAAAAGGATCCTCTTCCAAATTAATTATGGCTAAATCTGGCTCATTTGGATTGGTCACTCTTCCGATTAGTTGAGGGCCTCCAGCTACTTCTTCATAGATATAATAAAGGCTTCCGTCTGGCCCTGTTTTAATATCGTAAACTGCATTTAGGCTATCTGGAAGTTGGATTTCCTCCGGTGTGGCAGATAAATTATCCGAAGGAACTCGAAACAGATTATTTCCCCTGGAAAAATAAATAAATACACCATCCGGGGAAAATTCAGCTCCTTCAATGGCATCCGTGCTGCCTGAGTTTGTTATAGTTGTTGGATTCGAGAACGTCCCCGAGCTTGTGTCAAAATCAACCACCAAGATGTCATCACCAGCATTTTCTGGAATGAGAATCAACTTCCCACTTTCTTCATCGTGGATGATAGCTTTTGGGGTAAAAGGTATTCCCTCTGTATCTGTTGTGGTAAAATTTCCAGCTCCCGTATCTATACTCCTAGAAACTAAGTTTCCACTGTCAAATGTAATCAAGTATGAAGGGGACGAAGGAGATTTCACTACAAGTAGCGCACCAGATGCAGATCCCATGGAGACATCTTTTTGTGTTACTTCACCGAGTGGGCGTTCATTTCCTGTCGATTGACCTGCGGCATTCATATCTACTAAGGAATAGAGTAGCTGACCTCCGGGAGAAATGTAGAAAATATAGAAGAGTTTGTTCCCATCCGGGTTGTACTCGAGGAAACCAGTCGCTACTTTTTGTCTGCCATCAATATCTCCGTTGAGGCCCGGAGCTGATCCTTGGATTGGGCGTGAGCTAAAATCATATACCAATTCGCCATTTGTCTGAAAAAGAGATTGTCCCGTGATAGGATCAATAGCAATCGCATTATTATTTTTCCCTATTAAGACGGTAGAAGGTAAGGTCTGGACAGTAGCTATACCGCCCTTCCCGAAGGATAAATAGTTGTTGGTGGCACTTGTCTCGCAGTATCCAAAGATCCATTCATTATCATTAAAACCTTGGGTAAATGCAGGGAATTGGATTGCAAAAAATGCAATCGCAGCGATTAGTGTAAAAATGTAGGGGAACCTTATGGAATTAGGGTTGCTTTTCATAATTTTCGGACTGCATTTAAAACAACAAAGTGCTCGAATCGTTCTAAATGCCAACTGAATATTCAACTTAACGGACAAATCCTTGTTACGGTCTCTGATTTACGTGGTTTTTTTAAGTGTAATTGGACTTTTTGTTCACTCTTCGGCTTTTGCCCAAGATCCACAATATAGCCAATATTATGCAGCGCCTATTTATTTGAATCCAGCCTTTGCTGGCTCTGAACTTACCGGCCGAGTAGGATTTAACTACCGAAATCAATGGCCAAGCATTGACGCTCAGTTTACTACTTACTCAGCTTTCTACGACACCTATCTGGAAGACTACAATAGTGGTATTGGAATAATGCTAATGCAGGATACCGAAGGAGCTGCCAAATTACAGTCCACAACAATCTCTGCGATTTATTCTTACGAACTAAAATTGAGTGACAACTTATATTTCAGACCTGGTTTCCAGGCTAGTTACATACGGAGGGAGATTGGATTTTATGAAACCTTGGTTTTCGCCAATCAAATTAATCCAGCCGATCCCTTTGGTCAAATATTTCCTGGAACTGATATTCCGGGCCTCGGCGATCCCGTGAATATGCTTTCCCTTTCTTTTGGGGGCTTGATTTTTACAGAGAATTTTTGGTTTGGAGGATCTGCCCATCATGTGAATCAACCGAATCAGTCTTTTATTGATGGAGATAGTCCATTGCCAATGAAAATTTCCTTCCATGCTGGTTATCGAATTCCTCTTGGACAAGGATCCATGCGT
>JBDNIP010000017.1:0-12171 GCA_041688245.1 Algoriphagus sp. | reverse complement strand
GCCTCTCAGCTCGGTTTTCAATATCTAACTGCTGCACTTATTAATCTACCAGCGAAACAGTAATTGCGTCACCTTCCTTTATCACTTTAGTCACTCCCTTTCCAGTAAGTCCTTTCATCGCCACATCCCATTTTTTACCGCTTAATTCAGCCTTCACTTTCAAGTCAGCCATAGCCACGGGAGATTCTAATTTCAACAATTCAAAAATCATTTTCTCTTCTTCCGAAAGATCTACCTGCTTTTTCTCAGGACGCATTTGAGGGAAAAACAACACTTCTTGAATAGTAGTCTTATTAGTCAATAGCATTGTCAATCGATCAATTCCGATTCCCAAACCTGAGCTTGGAGGCATGCCGTATTCTAAAGCCCGAAGGAAATCATCATCCATGGCCATCGCTTCATCATCACCTCTTGCTGCCAACTTCAATTGCTCCTCAAATCGCTCCCGCTGATCGATTGGATCGTTCAACTCGGTGTAGGCATTGGCGATTTCTTTTCCATTCACAAAAAGCTCAAAACGCTCTACCAATCCTGGCGATGTACGGTGTTTTTTTGCCAAAGGCGTCATCTCAATCGGATAGTCTGTGATGTAGGTTGGTTGAATGAGATTTGCTTCAACTTTGGCACCGAAGATCTCATCAACCAATCTGCCCCTGCCCATGGTCTCATCGACTGCGATTGCAAGTTTCTGACAAGCCTCACGAAGTCCGGATTCATCCAACTCACTTACATCGATTCCTGCATATTCCTTGATGGAATCGTACATAGTCAATCTTCTGTAGGGACCGGCAAAATTGATCATTTTATCTCCTACTGGAATTTCTGTCTTACCGTGAATTTTCTCAGTGACCTGCTCAATAAGTTCTTCCACCATTTCCATCATCCAGATGTAGTCTTTGTAAGCTACATAGATTTCCATGGAAGTAAATTCTGGATTGTGCGTTCGATCCATTCCTTCATTTCGGAACATTTTCCCGAACTCATAGACTCCATCAAACCCTCCAACAATCAAACGTTTCAGATATAATTCATTGGCAATCCTCAGGAAAAGCGGCATATCCAAGGTATTGTGATGGGTTCCAAACGGACGAGCGGCCGCTCCACCATGCACTGCTTGCAAGATTGGGGTCTCTACCTCGAGCCATCCGTTGTCATCGAAATAACGACGCATCTGCGAAATGATTTTTGACCGGGTCACAAACGTATTTTTTACCTCAGGATTTACTGTCAAATCTACGTATCGCTGTCTATATCGCATTTCAGGATCAGTAAAACCATCATATACATTTCCTTCATCATCTCTCTTCACAGTTGGAAGTGGCTTGACAGATTTAGAAAGTAAAGTCATTTCTGTGACGTGAAGTGAGATCTCACCAGTTTGTGTGGTGAAGATGTATCCCTTCAAGCCCAAGAAATCTCCAATTCCCAAAAGCTTCTTGAAGACGGTATTATAAAGCGTTTTGTCCTCACTTGGACAGATATCATCTCGACGAATATAAAACTGAAGCCTTCCATTCGCATCTTGAATTTCTCCAAATGATGCCGAACCCATAATTCTTCGGCTCATCAATCTACCAGCAATCTTAATATCCTTGTAGTCTAACTTTCTGTTTTCGTAGTTGCGGTGGATATCTTCCGAAGTCACGTTAATCGGAAAAGCCTCTGCTGGATAGGGATTGATTCCCAGCTTCATCAGTTCTTCTCGATCTTTACGTCTTTCTACTTCCTGTTCGCTTAAAACTTGCATGCGTTATATTTATCAATGTTACTTATTACTTAAGCTGCCTACTGCACAGTGATCATTGATCACCATAGCTATTGAGACTGCTTACTGCCTACTACTTTTTGCCTACCTGCTTCCTCCGCTTCATCTCCTGCTTGATCAATTCAAACTCTCGGCTACTCTGACCTGCGATACTTGAATTCTCTGCTGCTCTCCGAGTCAAATAAGGCATCACTTTTTCGACAGGTCCGTAGGGTACATATTTCACAACCCGGAAGCCTGCTTTGGCAAGGTTGAATGAAATATTATCACTCATACCATATAGTTGAGAAAAAAACACCCGATCAGAATTTGGATCAATGCCATTCAGATTAATCAATTGGGTCAATAGAAGATTACTATCTTCATTGTGAGAACCGGAAAACAAAAATACTCCATTTTCCAGTGCGTAGCTTAATGCCAAATCGTAATCTTGATCTGTTGCCTCTTTATTAAATTGGATTGGGCTCGGATAGTTCATTAGTTCAGCTCGATTTCGTTCCTTTTCCATGTAGGCTCCTCTGACTGGCTTTGCTCCAAAAGCGTATCCACTTTCCTGTGCTAATTTGTTTGCCTTCTTCAATCGCTCCAGGGAATCGTGTCGATACATCTGAAATGTATTAAAAACTACACAGCGCTGTGTGTTATATTTTACCATGGCAGTGTAGGCCAATTCATCGATGGCATTTTGGAACCATGACTCCTCAGCATCCACCAAGATTTTCAGACCCAGATCATGTGCAGCACTGCAAAGCCGATCGACACGGGCTTGAGTTCGCTCAAATGCCCTAGTCTCTTCCTCGTTCAACTGCTCACCGGCCTGGATTTTCTCCATGATATGGTAATCCCCCAGCCCGGTAACTTTAAAAACACCAAAGGGCATGTAATCAGTCTTTGCTGATTCTACCAATGTCTGATAGATCTCTTCAGTAGTTTTTTCAAAACTAATCTCATCTCCTTTTCCTTCTACTGAGAGATCCAATATACTTTCAATTCCAAAGATTTCGAGTTCTTTGCATGCTTCTATGGTCTCAGCGATAGTTTCACCTCCACAGAAATGACCAAACATGGTTTGCTTCATCAATCCCTTGATAGGAAGACCTAATTTGAAGGAGATATTGGTAAGCTTAATCCCAAGACTAGAGATGAGCTTATTGTTCAAAAGCGCGAAAACCAAATATGCTTTCCTGAGTTCAGCATTTGTTTTGGAGGCGAACGCTACTTCCAGATTTTCAAAAGAAATATTGGGTTTTACGGGCATCTAGGCTAAATAAAGTTTCGAATATATTAAAAAAACAGCTTGCGCTTTAGTTTTGTTGCGAATATTGAAAATTTGAATTTTTCGATTTAATCTGCGCTAAGTTTAAGTCACTTCACTCACAAAAATCTGTGCGAAAGAAAGAAATCCAGTCAGAATTTAATTTCTTCTGGCTGATTAATTCCACCATTAAAAAAATTCGTTTTTTTCTTTACAGAATTAAATAAACAAATTACTAACCAAAACAAAATTAAAGTCTGTTTACGTTGGATTTTTTAACATTTTAGGTAAAAATTAACGAATGGCTCAGAAAATTATTGAATTGATAGGTAAGTACCTGAAAAATAATTTTGTTTTTAAAATGTACCCTCTTATTTTTGGTTTATGTTACTTACCACAGCGATCTATTTTACTTACTTCTATTTTTATTTTCGAAGCCAAAATCGAATCGGAGTTGTGTATTGTCTAGCCAAAAACTAAAATAAAATATAAACACAAAAGCCCGGTTCGAAAGACCCGGGCTTTTTTTATTTAAAGCTCAGTACTATGAAAGACCACAAACAAATTAAAGATTGGGGACTCGGGTTGACCGCCCCATTGATCATTGCAGGACCATGCTCCGCAGAGACTCCAGAACAGATTGAACAAATCTGTAAAGAGATGAAGGAAGAAAATATGATCCCTCAACTTTTCAGAGCAGGAATATGGAAGCCTCGAACTAGACCTGGATCATTTGAAGGGGTAGGCGAAGAAGGCCTGAAATGGATGGAAATTGTCCGTCATCACTTGGATATCCCGATTACCACTGAAGTAGGAAATGCTGCTCATGTGGAAATGGCATTGAAGCACAAAGTAGATGTACTTGGGGTAGGTGCTCGGACCACTGTCAATCCTTTTGCTGTACAGGAAATCGCAGAAGCACTCAGAGGTGTAGATATCCCTGTAATGGTCAAAAACCCAATGAATCCAGATCTTGAACTTTGGATTGGCGCATTGGAACGATTCCATGCAGTTGGGATTGATAAACTCGCAGCCATCCACCGAGGGTTCTCAGATGCTTATGATAAACGATACAGAAACAAGCCAAACTGGTCTATGCCGATTCACCTGAAGCGGATGTGGACAGGTTTGGAAGTAATTAATGATCCTTCACATATTTTAGGGAAACGTGACGGCTTGTTAGAAGTAGCACAACGTGCAATGAACTTTGGTTTAGATGGATTGATGATTGAGACACACCATGATCCCGACAAAGCTTGGTCTGATGCAAAACAACAAGTGACCCCCGCGGCTTTAAAGGAAATGATCAATGCGATTGACTTCAAAGAGCCAATGGAAAACATGAAGCCAGATGAGCGTCTGCAAGATTTGAGAAGGGCTATAGATCACATGGATGATCAGTTGCTCGATATCCTTCAAGAACGATTTGCAATGGTCGATCAGATCGGATTTCACAAGCGTGAGCATCATCTGACCGTATTCCAATCAGATCGTTGGAAAGAAGTGATGGAAAGCAGAACTCAACAGGGAGTCAATAAACACCTCAGTGAAAAATTCATGAAAGAATTACTTTATTGCATCCATGAGGAATCTGTGAAGCGGCAGGAAAAGCAACTCCGAGAAGCAAGTCCAATCAAAAAATAAAATCATTGTACTGAGCCAAATACTAGCAATGGAGGAATGTTTATTTCTCCATTGCTTTCTTTTAAATTAAATTCGCGCTTCACCTACGTTTTTATCCAGTGAACCCAATACTCTTTTCAGACCAGCCCCAGCAGGATCTTCAAACCCTTTTAGCCGATCTTGACTATTCCAAAATTTTCATTTTGGCAGACTCAAATACTAAAATCCATTGCCTCCCCATTCTTTTTCCCGGCTTGACAGACGAAACTCACTATTTCGTAATCAGTCCAGGTGAGAAAAATAAAACCATTGCAACTTGCATGGAAATCTGGACAGCAATGACTGAGGCCCAACTAGACCGAAAAGCCATCGTGCTAAATCTTGGTGGTGGAGTTTTAGGTGATATGGGTGGATTTTGCGCCAGCACTTACAAGAGAGGGATTCGATTTGTCAATATTCCGACCACCTTACTTTCTCAGGTAGATGCGAGTGTTGGTGGAAAATTAGGAGTCGATTTTCAAGGATTAAAAAATCACTTAGGTGTATTCAACGAACCGGAAGCCGTCCTCATAGCTCCAATATTCCTAGAAACACTCCCCGACCAAGAACTTCGATCAGGTTTTGCTGAAATTATAAAACATGGGTTGATTCAAGACAAAGCTTATTTCGAAAGTTTGACCATTCAGAATTGGAGGAACTCCGATTGGAAAGAATTGATCAGGCACTCAGTTGAGATCAAGTTGAAAGTCGTCACTGAAGATCCTAAGGAAGCTGGTTTGCGAAAAATTCTGAATTTTGGACATACCGTCGGGCATGCTTTTGAAACTTATTATTTGGATGGAGAAAAGCATCTGCTACACGGAGAGGCAATAGCCGCGGGAATGATCTGTGAAGCTTGGCTCTCACATCAAAAACAAGGACTTTCCTCTCATGAATTGGATCAAATATCCAATAAGTTCTTGGCAGTTTATGGAAAAATTGTCATTGAAGAAAAAGAAATTACTCCAGTTTTGGATCTATGTCTTCAGGACAAAAAAAATGAGGGAAATGTGTTAATGCTTTCTCTTTTGAATGCAATTGGGGATTGCACCTATAATATCCCCGTCTCTAGATCAGAAATAAAAGATTCGATCAGTTATTATCAGAATCTTTCACTCGCTTAAACTTAAATTTTGAAATCCGATCCCATGGAAATTCTTCGCCTTGCGCAGCAATCCAACTTTGAATCTATCACTATCTCATTACCTTCATCCAAAAGCGAATCTAACCGAGTATTGGTGATTGATGCGTTAACGAAAGGCGAAAATCGGATCTCAAACCTAGCTGAGGCTCGCGATACGCAGACCATGATCAGTCTGCTCGAAAAGAATCCACCGGTATTTGATGTGTTGGATGCAGGGACTACCATGCGTTTTTTGACTGCCTTTACATCCATAACTCAACAAAGCAAGGTCATGACTGGTACCCCCAGAATGTGTCAGCGGCCAATCGGAATCCTAGTCGATGCACTTCGTGAAATCGGTGCTGAAATCCATTATCTAAACTTGGAAGGATATCCACCTTTGGCCATTCATGGTTTAAAAGAACAAACTAATCATCAAATCAAGATTCGTGGAGATGTCTCCAGCCAATTTATTTCAGCCATGCTGATAATCGCTCCCCTACTTCCCAAAGGGCTTGAGCTTACATTGGAAGGAAAAGTAGGCAGTCGAACCTACATCGAAATGACTTTGGAATTGATGGCACAATTCGGAGTTAAATATGCTTGGAAAAACGACACAATCTCCATTGCCAATCAAGAATATACCCCAACAGCCTTTGCTGTGGAAAGTGATTGGTCAGGCGCTAGCTATTGGTTCAGTCTACTTGCCGCTGCTGACTCGGGAATATTTTTCTTGGAAGGACTAAAAGAAAATAGTCGTCAAGGCGATTCTAAAATCGTGGAAATCATGGATCATTTAGGCATCAAATCCACCTTCAGGGACGGTGGAGTCCTGCTTCAAAAGAAGAAAGTCGCCGGTCTTGATAAATGGGATTTTACCCATTGTCCTGATTTAGCTCAGACAGTAGCGGTAACTTGCGCGATCTTGGGTCAGAACTCGATATTCACAGGACTGGAAAGTCTTCGGATCAAGGAGACCGATCGAATCCATGCGCTCCAACAGGAATTAGCCAAGTTCAATGCGCAACTGAAAGAAATCGAACCAGCTGTTTTTCAGGTTATCCCGTCGGTTACTATGCCAAACCAAGTTCAGATTCACACCTACGAGGATCATCGAATGGCAATGGCATTTATGCCTTTGGCCACCAAAACAGAAGTGCTTTTTGAAGATCCATCAGTGGTCGATAAATCCTATCCCAGCTTCTGGAAGCATTGCAATCTGGCAGGAATCTCAACTGAGAGGCAGTCATGAGCTCACTTAAAATAGCGATTCAGGGAATCTCTGGCTCATTTCATCATCAAGTAGCTATCCAGAATTTTGGCGAAGAAGTAGAGATTTTGACCTTCGATACCTTTGAATCCGTGGCTAGGGCGGTTGCTCAGGGACTCGCAGATTTTGGAGTAATGGCTATTGAAAATTCGATTGCAGGAGCCATTCTTCCCAATTATGAATTAATTGATCGCTACGAACTGAATATTCGCGACGAATATTACTTACCCATAGCACATCAATTTATGGCTTTGCGAGGTCAAAAAATTGAGGATATCAACTTGGTGGCCTCTCATCCCATGGCTTTGCTTCAATGCAAAACTTTCTTGGCCAACTATCCTCATATCAGCCAAAAAGATGATGTAGACACTGCTTCGGTAGCGCAGCGGATTGGGGATCAGCATATTTTGGGACAGGCTGCAATAGCGAGTGAAATCGCTGCTGAGATTTATGATTTGGAGATTTTAGTGAAGGATATTCAGACTGTCAGGAATAATTATACCCGATTTATCATTCTGCAAAAAAATGAAACGGAAACGCTTGAGATTCCAAACAAAGCTTCATTTATGATTAGTATAAAAAATCAACCAGGTGGACTATCACAATTATTAACCATGTTATTTGAAAAAGGTCTAGATCTTAGCAAGATTCAATCGATTCCAGTCATCGATAAACCTTGGGAATATGCATTTTTCATGGATGCAGAGTTTAAAAATTATGATACTTTTCAAGAGGCAATGAAGTTAAGTCAACTTAATTTCGGTAAAGTGAAAATTTTCGGAAAATATATGAGCAGAAAGCAATGAAGGGATTTGCAGATCGAATCAACTCGGTAGAAGAATATTATTTTTCAGCAAAACTTAGAGAAGTCAATCAAATGATAGCAGCTGGCAAAGCTGTGATCAATCTAGGAATTGGAAGTCCAGATTTATCCCCAGATCGATCTGTGATAGAAGCTTTGCGCAGCACTGCTGATAATCAAAAGGCACATGGCTATCAAAACTATCAGGGAATTCCTGAATTACGGATGGCCATGGCGGAGTTCTATTCCAGAGAATACGGCATACAGTTAGATGCTTCCAAAGAAATCCTTCCACTGATGGGCTCAAAAGAGGGAATCATGCATCTCAGTTTGACTTTCCTCAACCCTGGTGATCAGGTATTGATTCCTGATCCCGGCTATCCGACTTATGCGGCAATAGCCAAATTACTTGGAGCTGAACCTGTGTTATATCGATTGGATCTCACAAGAAAAGGAAGACCTGATTTGGAAAGCTTGGAGCAAAAAGATCTGAGCAAGGTTAAGATCATGTGGATCAACTATCCACATATGCCTACAGGAGCTCCGGGAAGTGTCCAGATAATGGAAGAATTGGTAGCTTTTGCAAAGCGAAATGACATCGTGCTTCTTCATGACAATACCTACTCGCATATTCTGAACCCTAAGCCAATTTCCGTATTAGCTATTCCAGGCGCAAAAGAAGTTTCTTTGGAATTGAACTCCTTGTCTAAAACATTCAATATGCCGGGTTGGCGTGTAGGCATTCTTGCCGGTAGAGCAGATTGGATTGCCGCTACCCTGAAAGTGAAAAGCAATATGGATTCTGGGATGTTTCTAGGGATCCAAAAAGGTGCCATCGCAGCTTTGAACTTAGGGGAAACCTGGTTTTCAGACTTGGATGAGAGTTATCAAAACCGAAGAAAACTAGTCTGGAATCTTGCCGAAAGACTTGGCTTAAGCTATTCTAAAGATGCCACTGGACTATTTGTCTGGTGCAAAGTACCAGAAGGCAAAACTGCAGAAGCCTTGGTAGATGAGCTTTTGTATGAAAAAAATATCTTTATCACCCCCGGAAAAATATTTGGGGAAAACGGTGAAGGCTATGTGCGGATTTCACTTTGCATGCCTGAATTTAAAATCCTCGAAGCTATCAATCGAATTAAATCTTAGTGGACTATGAAGAAAATACATATAATCGGGCTAGGGCTTTTAGGAGGCTCTTTTAGTCTAGCAGCCAGAAAAAAATTTCCTGAAATGGAGATTTCAGGTACCGACATCTCCGAACAAAATCAAAAGGATGCATTGACCTTTGGGATCATTACAGCAGTGAAGGAAACTCCAGATTCAGATACGGACATTGTAATTCTAGCCACACCGGCAGATACACTCGGAGAATTATTGACTGATACACTGAATAAAATCGGCACAGAAACGCTGATAATTGACCTCGGATCCACAAAGTCAAAACTATGCCAACTAGTTCATGATCATCCAAAGAGAGCTCAATATCTAGCATGTCATCCCATTGCAGGTACTGAATATTCTGGGCCAAAGGCAGCATTTGCAGATCTCCTCGATCGTAAAGTCATGATTCTTTGCGAGATGGAAAAAACAGATCTACACTTGAAAGAAAAGGCATACAAACTTTTTGACGCCTTGAATCTTAAATTGAGATTTATGGATCCAGCTGATCATGATCGCCACTTGGCTTTTGTCTCGCACTTATCGCATATCTCTTCATTTATGCTTGGAAAAACAGTCCTTCAAAAGATGGAAAATGATAAAAACATTTTTGATATGGCAGGTTCAGGTTTTGATTCCACAGTACGATTGGCGAAGTCAAGTCCTTCGATGTGGGCACCTATTCTCACTGAAAACAAAGAGAATATCGTAACTGCACTAGATGGATATATTGCAAATCTTTTGGATATCCGGACTAAAATTTCCGAAAGTAATGGCGCTGCGATTCATGCCGACATGACTGACATCAATAAGATTCGGGATATTTTGGATTTTGGGAAATAAAATTCCAAATAGCTAGTGATTCTATATTTCTCTATCAATTCAAAAACCACTTTCCAAAGGTGGTTTTTGAGTTTTAGGCTTAGTTGAATTTTTGTACTTTGGGTTAAAATCAACCCTGCCTATGAAATCGGCCCTATTGCTCTTACTTTTCTTTATTTCCATCGGATGTTTTGCCCAGCAAAAAGATTGGGAAGTTCTGAAAACCACCAATGAAGCCTCTCCTAGACATGAAAATTCATTTGTAGAGTTGGACGGAAAGTTTTATTCACTTGGAGGTCGTACCGATCATCCAGTTGAAGAGTTTGATCCCAAAACGACTACTTGGAAGCAACTGGCTGATGTGCCGATGAATTTTCACCACTTTCAAGCTTTGGCATTCAATCGAGAAATCTATGTCATTGGCGCATTTACAGGAGGCTATCCACATGAAAAACCAATTGAAAGCTTCCTGATTTTCAATCCAAAGACAAATACCTGGCGGGAAGGCCCAAAGATTCCTGCAGACAGACTTCGTGGTTCAGTAGGAGTATTTTCCAGAAAAGGGAAAATCTATCTGGTCTGCGGCATTCTTGACGGGCACTACGATGGACATGTGGCTTGGTTTGATGAATATGATCCAAAAACTGATTCTTGGAAAGTTCTTCCTGATGCACCAAGACCCAGAGATCACTTTGGTGCGGTGTTGGTCGGTGATCGAGCTTATGTCGCCGGAGGGAGAACTTCCCATGCCGCAATTGGGAAAGTATTGGACTTCACGATATCGGAAGTAGATTACTTTGATTTTGGCACCGGCACTTGGAATACAGAAGAAAATGGGCTTCCAACTCCAAAGGGTGGAAGGTCTTAAGTTGCCAACAATGGGTTTTTAGTAGTCATGAATGGGGAAAGCAAAAATCAAGAATTATCGCATTCCGAAGTTGAGGTACTCAACACCAAAACCGGTGAATGGTCAAATCTCCCATCGTTAAATCAAGGAAGACATGGCACAGGCTTAATTTACTATAATGGCAAAATATACGTAGCTAATGGATCGGCGAAGCGCGGCGGTGGACCAGAACTAAATGACATTGAAGTGCTGGAATGGAAGTAGCGGTATCTTTTTGGAGTTTTTAAGATTTACAGATTCTGATTTCCGGATTTTCAATAATTCTGGCTTCACTTTTGAACATTTAAATTTAAAATCAACTACTATTCTTATGAAACAAACCTTAACGTCCTTATTGATTTTATTGAGTTTTGCTGCTTTTGCCCAAGACGATCTAAAGATCCCACTAATAGAAATAGAAGGAGTTTCGGTTCGGAAAGTTCCTTCAGACGAAGCCATTTTCGCTATCAATCTGGAGGAAAAGTCTATGAAAGTAGTTTCTGCCGTAGAAATCTTAAATCGTAAAACCAAGAATCTTGCTGATGCGCTTAAGAAAGCCAAAATCAAAGATTACAAATTGATCGCTGACAATTACGCAGTAGATATCAATCGAATCTATAGAAGTGGAATCTCTAGGGTCAGTGGCTATGTGGCGCGTCAGAGCTTACGAATCGTAACTACTAGCAAAAATGAAGATCTCCAGAAAATCGTAGAGTCCATTCAAGAAGCCGGAGACATGAGTTTCAACCTCTATTTCCAGGTAGCGGAATCCACCAAAAAGTCGCTCGAAGATGCTATGCTTATTGAAGCTTTAAAAAATGCAGAGAGCAGAGCAATGTTGATTGCCAACACATTTGGAATCAAAACAATCCGTGTGTACCGAGTATCCTTAGAGTCACCACAGCAATCCTATCCAAGAATGGAGATGATGAGATCTATGGCAGATGCTTCTTCAGAAGTCTTGATCGAAGCTGATGATCAGACTTTGATGCGGAAAGTTTATGTGAAGTACACCTATTAAATTATCTGATTAGCAGCAGTGATGCCAGTGAGCTCTTTTGCTTTGCTTGTGGCGGGATGACGGAAGTACCGGCATTGCTAGTGTTTACTATCAATTACTTGCTTTTGTTTTTGCTGGAGCAATTACTGATATACATATTGAACTATGTGATTGTCCTTTACTTTGCAATTAGGCTGAGCAGAAAGGAATATATTTGGTACATACTTGATAATTGGGCGTTTCGGTCCCTAACTCCAAGCGAGATTCCGGATGTCATTTTTAATGACTCTGGTATCTTTACTGCACTTGCACTTGGTACAGTCTGCCCATGAAGGGAATGAAACCAAATAAAAGTAAAAAGAAGAATAGGTAGGGTGATTTTGGGTTTCATTGGGTTGGTTAGGGCGTTAATAACATTCTTCTAT
>JBDNIP010000157.1:0-16722 GCA_041688245.1 Algoriphagus sp. | reverse complement strand
TGCAAAAAAAATAGCCGAAAAATTAGAAATTCACGGGCACAAGCGCGTCGATAATTACTATTGGATGAATAATCGCGAAAATCCTGAAGTGATCGACTACCTCAATCAAGAAAATCAATACTTAGCTCAGAAGCTGGAGGAAACAAAGGATTTTCAAACTTCGCTCTTTGAAGAAATGAAGGGAAGAATCAAAGAAGATGATCAGAGCGTTCCCTTCTACAAATCCGGTTATTTCTGGTATTCTCGCTATGAAAAAGGTGGCGAATATCCAATCTATTGCAGAAAGAAAGAGTTTCTTTCCTCACCGGAAGAAGTCATCTTAAATGTAAACTTACTTGCAGCAGGAAAAAACTACTATCAAGTCGGAGGAACATCAATCTCCACAAATCAAAAACTCTTAGCATTTGCGGCAGATGAGGTAGGTAGAAGAATCTATACTATCTGTTTCAAAGATTTGGAAACCGGGGAAATACTTGAAGATTATATTCCTACAGTGCCGGGGAATTTCAGTTGGGCAGCAGATAACCTGAACATCTTTTATTCAAAACAAGACCCCGAAACTCTTCGCTCCTTTCAAATCTATTCCCATCAATTAGGTACTGATCCAGCAAAAGATCAGCTGATTTTTGAAGAAAAAGATGAGGAATTTAGCTGTATTATCCATAAAACCAAGTCAGAAAGATTTCTTCTTATTCACTCAGAGAGCTCGGTATCTTCTGAGATATGGTTCTTGGAAGCTGTACATCCGGAAGGAGATTTTCGACTGATTCAAGAACGAATTTCTCATCTGGAATATGCCGCAGATCATTATGAAGATCATTTTTGGATCCGGACTAATCACGAAGCACAGAATTTCAAATTAGTAAAGGCCCCTATTGTAAACCCGGGAATCGAGAATTGGGAAGATGTGATTGGACATCGAAAAGAAAGTCTCTTGGAGGACTTCGATATTTTCGCGGATTTCTTGGTAGTTCAAGAGCGAACCAATGGATTGGTACAGATTCAGATCAAACCTTGGGACAATTCGGAAGCTCATTACCTAGCATTCGATGAAGATACCTATACTGCTTGGATAGGAACTAACCCAGAATTCAATACTGCCATTCTTCGATTTGGATACAATTCCTTGGTATTACCAGCCAGCACCTATGACTATCATATGGTAATGCATACCAAAACGTTGCTCAAACAGCAAGAAATAGTCGGAGGTCACGATTCCTCTGCTTACCAATCCTCTAGAATTTGGGCAAAAGCGGCAGATGATGTGATGGTACCAATCTCCCTGATTTATCGGATTGACTCTTTTAATCCAGATGGCTCAAACCCCTTACTATTATATTCTTATGGCTCTTACGGCTACAGCTCTGAGGCTTATTTTTCAAGTACGAGACTAAGCCTTTTGGATCGGGGGTTTGTATTTGCTATTGCGCATATCCGTGGTGGGGAGGACTTAGGAAGACATTGGTATGAAGATGGAAAAATGCTCAGAAAGCGAAATACATTTACTGATTTCATTGCCTGCGCAGAACATCTAATCACAGAAAAGTATACCTCTCCTTCACATCTCTATGCCATGGGTGGCAGTGCTGGTGGTCTGCTGATGGGAGCTGTCATGAATATGAAGCCAGAATTATTCAACGGGTTGATCGCTGCAGTGCCCTTTGTAGACGTAGTGACAACTATGCTTGATGAGAGCATTCCGCTTACTACTGGCGAATTTCAAGAATGGGGGAATCCGAAAGTTAAGGAATACTATGACTACATGCTCTCCTACTCGCCATATGATAATGTGACTGCGAAGGCTTACCCAAACCTCCTTGTCACTTCTGGATTGCATGATAGCCAAGTTCAATACTATGAGCCAACCAAATGGGTAGCCAAATTGCGCGAGCTCAAAACTGATCAAAACCTACTTTTGCTCCATACCAATATGGATGCAGGACATGGTGGCGCATCTGGAAGATTCAATGCGCTGAAAGAATTGGCTTTAGAATATACTTTTCTTCTTTATTTAGAGGGAAAATGTGCTTCGTAAAGCAATTATTATCAGTCTTTATTCAAATTGATTAGTCTTTGACTTGAAGGGTATTCTCAAACAGGGAAATTGAAGAAATGGAAATTTTCCTACCTTTGAGTCAAACCTATTACTACCAAATTGATGAAAATTGCCCTTATCGCCCATGATCGAAAAAAAGCAGATATGATTCATTTTTTAAGTGGCTTCAAAAAACGTTTACTTAAAGCTGATATCGATCTTGTTGCTACGGGTACCACGGGTACTCATATCGAAAAAGCTGGATTTGATGTTCAGAAATTGCTTTCCGGACCAATCGGAGGTGATGCTCAAATCGCTGCAATGGCAGCTCAGAAGGAGCTGGATTTGGTTATTTTCTTTAGAGACCCATTAGGCAAACACCCACATGAACCAGATGTGCAAATGCTGATGCGAATTTGCGACGTACACAATATTCCTCTTGCGACTAACCCTGCTTCAGCGGATCTGATGTTTAAAGCCATAACTCAAAATCTATAAATGGAACCTAAAACCATAAAAAAAATTGGTGTACTAACTTCAGGAGGAGATTCTCCTGGAATGAACGCTGCGATCCGAGCGGTTGTCCGCGCGGGATTATACTACAACCTCGATATGTATGGAATCTATCGAGGCTATGAAGGGATGATCCAAAATGACATCAAGAAACTTGAATCTCGTCACATCACTCACGTTTTGGAGCGTGGGGGTACTTTCTTGAAATCCGCCAGGAGTGATGAGTTCAGAACTGTTGGGGGGCGAAAAAAAGCCTATGATAATTTAAAAAGCCATGGCATTGATGCTTTGGTAGTGATCGGTGGAGATGGTTCTTTAACTGGAGCGCATTTGTTCTACCAAGAATATGGGATTCCAGCAATTGGCCTTCCTGGTACCATTGATAATGATCTTTCCGGTACAGATTCTACGATAGGATTTGATACCGCATGTAATACAGCAATAGAAGCAATTGATAAGATTCGTGATACGGCAACTTCGCATGACCGCTTATTCTTTGTGGAAGTAATGGGTAGAGATGCCGGGTTTATTGCTATTAACGCCGGAATTGGCAGTGCGGCAGCAGCAATTCTAATTCCTGAGAAAAAAATGCCCATCGAGCATTTAATAGAAAAATTAAAGATTCGAACCAAAGCAAAGAAGGCTTCCAACATTATAATTGTCGCCGAAGGTGGTAAGAGTGGCGGAGCCGCGGAGATTGCCGCTACTGTCAAAAAACATCTTCCCTATTATGATATCAAAGTAACGATTCTAGGACATCTCCAGCGTGGTGGATCACCGAGCTCATATGATCGACTCCTTGCTTCCAAGCTTGGCGTTTCTGCCGTTGAGGGATTGCTAGCCGGAAAATATGATGTCATGGCAGGCCTGATTAATTATAAAGTAGTCTTTACACCAATCATAAAAGCAATTGTCGACGATAAGAGCGTGGATGAGGATGATTTTAGAATTGCTAAAATTCTTTCTACTTAATTGCTTTGAATCTTTGAGATTGGTAAAGCTCAAAGGTTAACCGCTTGATGCTGCTTTCGGAGAAGAAAATCAACTCGGAGGCAGGATGATAAAAACAAAACAAGAAAGCCTGATCAGCGATCAGGCTTTCTTGTTTATAAATTGTTCTTTTTCATTTCATCAACACAATACTCGAATTCTTCCCAAGTTTGACTTTACCTTCTGCATGGGCAGTTTCCCCAAGGGTATATAGTTTTGTGTTAAAACCGTCCGGAGTATCAACTACAATTTCTACTTTACCCAAATTATGAATCACGAAAATCGCCTGATCGCCTGAGTTTCTGTTGTAAGCCATCACTGCTTTAGGGTAAGTCGCTATTGGTAATTCCAAATCCCCAATGGCTAGGGCAGGATGTGTATTTCTTAAGATGATAAGACTTTTGTAATGATTGAAATAGCTATTGGGATCTTCCTTCTGAATTGCCAAAGGTGTCACTGTAGCATCCGTGGTGTAAACTGGCTCCATCCAACTAGTTCTTCCAGTATCTTTTCCTTTTACATCCCAGAGAAATGGCTCGCGGATATTCTGGTCAGGTTTCAAGCCTAGCATCCCGATTTCTTCTCCATAATACAAATAAGGAGCTCCCGGCATCGTCAGTAGTATGGCGCTAGCCTGCTTGTAGCGGTCTGGATCAGATCCAAGTTCATTTAATAGTCTTGGTTGATCATGATTCGAGGAAATCGTGGCATCAATGAAATTTGGGGTAATTCCCCGATAGAAGTCTAACATATCTTTTTGCTTCTTTGCCAGTAGCATTCCGTTCTCAGTATTCAATGCTTCCAATAACGTGTAATGAAAATCAAAATTGAATAAAGCCGGTAGCCCGGGAAGATAAGGTGCGACGATTTCTTTTTTGTCATACACCTCTCCCACCAAATATACATCTGGCTTGATCGCTTCCATTTTGGCTCGAAATTCTTTCCAAAACGCATGATTATCCGAGGGTCTGTCATCTGGAAAAATATGCTTTGCCGCATCTAATCGGAAACCATCAACTCCGATTTCTTCTAACCAAAACTTACCGATATCATAGATTTCTTCACGGACTTTAGGATTATCGTAATTCAAATCTGGCATCCCTCCTATAAAAAACCCATAGTAAAAATCTTCTCCGTTTCCTGGGTCATGCCACTGTCGGATGTTATCACTATCCAGCGTAATTGCCTTTTTATTGATAGACTCGGCGATCGTGTCTTTTTGAGCCCAAACGTAATAATCTCGGTACGGATTATCTCGGCCTTTCCGAGCTTCCTCAAACCATGGATGGCCACTTCCACTGTGATTGATGATCAAATCAATTATAATCTTGATATCCCGCGCATGGGCTTCCGCTAAAAGATTTTTGAAATCCTCCATCGTGCCATAATCTGGATGGATTGCTTTGTAATCAGTGACATCGTACTTATGGTAGCTTGGAGACGGCATTATTGGCATAAACCATATCGCGTTTGCTCCGAGCTCCTTGACATAGTCGAGCTTTTCCATCACCCCATTCAAATCTCCAATCCCATCACCATCTGAATCATTGAATGACTGTACAAAAATCTCATAAGTCACACCCGCTTGAGGCCAGTAGTTTTTTACTTCGGGATTTTTGTCGGTCGTACAGGCAGTTGCTACTGCGAGTCCAGCCATAAGTGTCAAGTGAGTCTTCTTCATGATTTTCCAATAAAAAGAAAAAGTCACTAAATGCAGTGACTTTTTCTTATAAATCAGTACTTAAGCTTAATTTCTGTTAACAGCATTAAGCATCTCAAATGCTTGCTCCAGTCGCTTTACAAAGTTTTCTTCCCCTTTTCTTAACCAGTTTCTTGGATCGTAATTTTTCTTATTTGGATTATCAGCTCCATCTGGATTGCCAAGTTGAGTCTGTAGATACGCCTCATTCTTTTTGTAATTCATCAAAATACCTTCCCAAAATGCCCACTGCATATCTGTATCGATATTCATTTTGATAGAGCCATAGCTATTTGCTGCTCTGATCTCTTCCAAAGTAGATCCTGATCCACCGTGGAACACAAAGTTTAATGGTTTGCCAGTAGTTCCGTATTTCTCGTTGATGAAATCCTGAGAATTTTTAAGAATTATAGGCTTCAGGGATACATTACCCGGCTTGTAAACGCCGTGTACATTTCCAAATGCTGCTGCTACGGTAAATAGCTCCCCGATCTGCTTCAAATGCTCATACGCATAGGCCACTTCCTCCGGCTGAGTATAGAGTTTGGAAGAATCAATATCTGAATTATCCACGCCATCTTCTTCTCCACCTGTGACACCAAGTTCAATCTCGATAGCCATATCTAGCTTCACAAATTCCTTGAAATAATTACAAGAAATTTCGACGTTTTCTTCCAAAGGCTCCTCCGAAAGATCGAGCATGTGTGAGCTATATAATGGACGCTTGCGAGCAGCATGATATGCTTTTCCTGCCTCCAAAAGGCCATCGATCCAAGGCAATAATTTCTTGGCAGCGTGATCTGTATGCAAGATTACAGGAACACCATATGCTTCAGCCATCAAATGCACGTGGTGTGCTCCTGAAATTCCTCCTGCTATACTTGCTTGTTGCCTATCATTAGCAAGTGACTTACCTGCAAAAAATTGAGCGCCCCCATTGGAAAACTGGATGATCACTGGAGAATTCAATTTCTTTGCAGTCTCCAATACAGCATTTACTGAATTGGTATTGATGACGTTCACTGCAGGCATCGCAAACTCATTTTCTTTGGCATATGCGTAAAGATCCTTTAGCTCTTCGCCGTATTTTACTCCCGGTTTAAATTTCATGTGATTTAGGTTTGATTATCTCTTAATAAAGCGCTTCACCAGCACATTTTTAGTGTCGTACGCTTCAAAGATATAAATCCCAACTTTAATATTCCTTACATCCAATTCTAATTTCTGGTTATTCGCTCCAATTACACCTTCTAGAAGCGTGCGACCAGTCAGGTCTAAAATTCTGTAATTAGATCCTGCCATTTCCACTGGAAGCTCAATTGTAAGCCAACCTGAAGTAGGAACTGGATAGAGTCTAAAGGCTCCTGTAGGCTTAATTTCTTTTGGAATATCAGTGACAAAATCGACTTGAAGAATCCCAGCTTTGGGTGTAGTTAACTTCTTGTCTGTGAACAAATAAAACTCACTGGACCTGAAGTTAAAGTTTACCGTAGCAGAAGCTATATTGAATTCTTCGCCGGTAAAGTAATTGTACCATTTCCCTGTTTTGGGAAAGCTAAGGGGGACATTTCCTACGTTTGACAAGCCAAAATTACCGTGCATTACCACATTCAGATCCGTACTTTCCAGGATAATGGATTTCACTGTACCACCTAGGCTAAGCGTAGTTTTTGCCGGTTTGCTGAAAACAGGGTTTTCCTTCTTGAGCTTGATCATTTCCTGGTACAATTGAAATAATCGCTGCCGTTCAGGATTGTCCAAGTAATTCCATCGAGTCGGTTTGATAGCCAAGCGATCATTATTCAATTCCACATCGTACCCAAACTCCCCAAACTGCCAGATCATTTTTGGGCCTGGAATTCCAAAGTAGAAAGCTGTCAATAATTGATTTCTGTTGACAGCATTTTCCAAGGCTTTCAGATTAATCGGAGAAGTCGCTCCAAAATTCAAGGTCTCCCACATCACGCGTTCCTCATCATGAGACTCTTGATAAGGGATCAGATTGGGTTCTTTCCATCCCCGTGAACCATAATATACCCAATTGAAATCCTTGAGTTGACCTTTGGCCATTTCCCGGAAATCAAAATTCATATTTCCCCAAAAGATCATCCCATAATCAGCCAATTCCCTCTCCTCATCATTAGCTGACAAATGCTCCAAAATCACATAGGCATTCGGATGATTTGCTTTGATCCGATCGTAGATGTGTTTCCAAATTTTGATTCGAGATGGATCATATTGAGACCAAGTGGTGACATTGTCTCCTGTATTTACCTGAGTGAAGCCTTTGGATAAATCAAATCTGAATCCGTCGACTTTATACTCAGTCAACCAATAATTAGTAACAGAATCAACAAAAGCCTTGGTGTATTTACTTTCGTGATTGAAGTCATAACCCACATTAAAAGGGTGAGTAGCCACTCGATT
Organism: Algoriphagus sp.; assembly: GCA_041688245.1. Classification (GTDB taxonomy): domain Bacteria; phylum Bacteroidota; class Bacteroidia; order Cytophagales; family Cyclobacteriaceae; genus Algoriphagus. The sequence continues at coordinate 9,058 of JBDNIP010000157.1, read as the reverse complement.
AAACCAAGGACTATCGGAAGTCGGTGCGCCATAATCTCCGTCATTGTAAAGACGAACCATAGGATTTTGACCGAATGCATGATTTAACACCATATCCAAAATGACCGCAATCCCTTTGCCGTGTGCTTCATCAATTAATTGCTTCAGCTGATTTTTGGTGCCGTAATATTTATCAGGAGCAAAAAAGAAAGAAGGATTATAGCCCCAAGATAAATTCCCCTCAAACTCTCCAACCGGCATCAATTCGATGGCATTCACACCCAGACTTTTGAGGTAATCCAGTCGCTCGATTACAGCAGCATAATTTCTTCGCTCATCAAAGTCTCGGACTAAAAGCTCATAAACCACCAAATTTTCTGGCTTGGGTTTGACGAAACTCGTGTTTTTCCAAGCGTAAGGCTCTTGCCCGGTCTGTAAATAAGTCGCCTGAAATGAGGTCTTTCCAGTCGGATAAGGTAATAAACCTGGATACCTGTTTTGAGTGATGATTTCTTGATCGTTGTTTGGGTCGGAAGTTTTATCTGCGTAAGGATCTCCTATTCGGATTAAACCGTCCACGAGGTATTGAAAAATGTATTCTTTTTTAGGAACTAGATTCGAAATTTTAAGCCAGAAAATTTCTCCATCAGGAGTTCTGTTCATTTGGTAGGCTGCTGATTTTTCCCAATTATTGAAATCGCCGATAACTTGTACCAATTTTTTCTTTGGTGCATTAAGGGCCAAAATCACTTCTGTATCCGAGAGGTAATTGATCCCTAATTTCACTCCTGCCGGTAAAGGCGCTATAGTCGATGGAGCGAAAACTTCAATAGCGACAGTTTCAGTATCTGTAAAAGTCCCACTGCTTGCTCTAGCGACAAGTTTAAAATTACCCGCTGCAGTGGCCGTATACAAATAGGTCAATGCCGTAACCTCCGAAGCTTTTTTCACTTCCAGCCCATCCAATTCAAATGCTATCGTCGCAGCTGCGGATGTTTCAGCTTTAAATTCGAAAGACTCACCAACCTCCAAAGAGACCGCTGATGAAGCTGGGGCTGTAAATGTTACTTGAAATCCCTGAGCGAGATTGATAAAATAGTCGCCGTTAGATGCATTTTTTCCCTCTTTGGTTCCATCACCATTTCTAAAAACCATTCCTAGTCGGTAGATGGTCAGCCCATTTGGGTTGCTGAAAAAATCATTTGGAGTAAGCTCGTAGGTATAAAGATTTGTTTGACCTGTCACTCGAGTCATTTTTGCCTTTGGATCTGTAGTTGCCCAAGTGAAAGGGACGATTGACCAGGTCGTTGAAGCCGCAGATTCTGTCACTGCTCCGATGTGAATATATACATCACAATTGCAGTCTTTTAATCCCGCAGTCCCCTTTGTAGCATCGTAGGTGATTATTACTTTTCCAGAAGCATTCGGTACAGCTGGCTCGGTGGTAATCTGAGCAAATGCACCTTGGGAAAAGGTTATGAGAAGGAAACTTAGAAAAGACTTTACAGTGGTTTTCATGGGTATTATTAATTATAAAAACCGGAATTGGACGAATGCATCCAATTCCGGTTTACTAATTTAATCAGTTTAAAATTAAACCTTTTAGTTCTTAGCAAGTATATAAGATACCTCACTTGGGATTTTGAAATTCAAGGTGATGATATATTTACCTGCATCAGCTACCGTAATAGCTGCATCACCATCAGTGGGATTGAGGGGTGGCATCATTCAGAGGCTATAATGTGATCCTTTCTCAGACCAATGAGCGCTTTGCTCGGGAAAAATCCAGTATCGGTACGATGCTTTCCAATCAAATTGATGACTTTTTAGTGAGCTTCACCAAGAAAACGACAGAATTTGATCATTTTTTAAAACTCCTTGATTACGACTGTCCGATCGTCTTTTTTGATCGTATCCCTAATGTCCCAAATGCAATCAGCGTAATGGTGGATGATTACCACAGCGCTTATAAAGCTACTTCCCATCCAATCTCGCAGGGGTATGCTAAAATCTTACAATTGGTTGGCTCAAGATCTCGCAATAAGTAAAGAAGGGAAAAGAGGTTACAGCGATGCACTAATCAAACATGGAGTTAAAATCTATCCGGTACTGATCATCGGGTGCGCCTATGAGATAATTGATGAAGGATTCAAAGTGACTGAAGTCTCATTGAAAAATGGTAAAACGAAACCAGATGCTATCTTTGCAAATAACGATATGGCTGCAGTTGATGCTATGCTCGCTTGCAGATCTGTGGGAATCAAAGTTCCGGAGGATATCGGAATCGTAGGATTTAGCAATTGGCAGTTTTGCTCCATCATTCAACCGAGTTTGACTTCTTGTTTTCCAACTTGGATTTGAGATTGGAGAGACAGCAGCTCAAATTCTGATAGCTGTGATTGAGAAAAAACTTGATCCAAGCACTATCGTCACTCCTATTGTCCTAGAAACTGAGCTTTTGATCCAAAAATCTTCTGTTAAAACAATTCGGTGAAATAAATTTTAATACTAATTCAATGAGTGTTGACATCGATTGAATGCCTCTACAATTTAATTTTGGCGGCCTCAATCTGTGTATACCGGTCAAAATAGCCAATTAGGATCCATTTTGCTGATTTTTTCAGTCAACAATCGTTTCTGATTTAGGCTTATCACTTCTCAATATTTCCATAAAAGTAACTATGAAATCTTCTACATCCCCTTTTATAAAATCCAGAAATTCTTCCAAACATATCGGTATGGGTGCAGTCAATTTCTGGAAGGAAACAACTGATGGATTTGAAGGAACTACCAAAGTTGGAAAATTCAAATTCACGGTTTATCATTCGGGAATGATCCGGATTCAGGTAAATCACTATGATACCTTCCAGCCAAATCCATATTCTGTAATCGGTGAACCAAGAAGCACTGAATTCCAGATTTCTGAGGATGCTGGCTTCTTGAAACTGAGAACAGAAAAACTGACACTTCAGCTTGATTTATCTACATTCAGTTTAAGTTTTTTTGATGTGAAAGGAAAACTTTTGAACGCAGATGACTCACTTGGAACAGCTTGGATCGGTACAGAAGTAGCCTGTTATAAGCAAGTCCAAAAGGATGAAAAATTCATAGGTTTGGGTGAAAAAACGGGTAATTTGAATCGTTTTGGGAATGCTTATACGAATTGGAATACGGATTATTTCTCTTATGGAACTGGCGACGATCCACTCTACATGAGCATCCCATTCTATATTGGAATTCATAATCAAGGAGCATACGGTATTTTCTTAGACAATACCCATAAGACAGTTTTCAATTTTGGTGCCTCTACCAATCGCTTTGTTTATTTCAGTGCTGAGGATGGCGATTTAGACTATTATTTTACGCACGAAGATTCCGTTGCTGGAATCATCAGCAGCTATACTGAATTGACGGGAAGAATGGCCATGCCACCTAAATGGGCCTTGGGTTTCCAGCAATGTCGCTACTCCTACTATCCTGACAAGGAAGTAACTACACTTGCAACTACCTTCAGAGACAAGGATATGCCTGCCGATGTGATCTATCTGGACATTCATCACATGGAAGCCTACAAGGTTTTCACTTTTGATGGAGTCAAATTCCCAGATGCAAAAAGCATGATTAGCGATTTGAAATCAAAAGGTTTTCGTGTGGTCGTGATTATGGATCCGGGGATCAAAACCCAAAAAGGTTATTTTCCATATGAGGAAGGATTAGAAGCGAATCTTTTTTTAAAATATCCTGACGGAAAAATCTACGAAGCTCAAGTATGGCCAGGATGGTGCGCATTTCCTGACTTTACCAAGGCTGAGACCAGAACTTGGTGGACAGAGAAAATGGCATTTTACACTAAGGCAGGAGTTGATGGTTTCTGGACAGATATGAATGAACCTGCATCTTGGGGGCAATTCACTCCCAACTTAATTGAATTTGATTTTGAAGGCGCTTCAGCTTCACATCGTGAGGCTCGAAATGTGTATGGAATGCAAATGGCTAGAAGTGCTCAGGAAGGATCTTTGCTCCAAAATAAATCTGCGCGATCTTTTGTACTTACACGAGCAGGATTCGCTGGAATTCAGCGCTATGCTGCTGCATGGACTGGAGATAATACAGCGTCCGAAGAACACATGATGGCAGGTATCAGGCTGGTAAATAGCCTGGGATTGAGTGGAGTTGCCTTTGCAGGATATGATGTAGGAGGTTTTGCAGGAGAATCCAGCAAATCTCTTTTTGCACGATGGATGAGTATCGCTGCTTTTTCTCCGCTTTTCCGTGCCCATTCAATGATCAATACCACTGATTCAGAACCTTGGGCTTTTGGTGAAGAAGTAGAGGAAATCTCAAGAAACTATATGAAGCTTCGCTATCGTTTGCTTCCAACAATCTATTCGGCATTTTATCAGTCTACCAAAACAGGACTTCCACTTGCCAGCAGTTTGGCCATCTCATATCCAGCAGACGCACAGATTTATCTATCGGCTTTTCAAAATCAATACCTATTCTGTGATCGCTTTTTAATCGCTCCAGTAGAAAGCTATAAAGAAATATCCAAGGCATACCTCCCTAAAGGAGAATGGTATTACCTCTATTCGGATAAAGTTTATGATGGAAGTGAAGTAATCTATATCGATACACCTTTAAATTATCTTCCTGTGTTCATCAAAGGAGGCAGTGTCTTCACCATGCAATCTGATATTTCCTCCACCGCCGAATCAAATGACGGGCTACTTCGAGTTCATGTTTATAAAGGATCATCCGGAAGCACATTCGTACACTATGAAGATGATGGAATCTCTCATGATCACCAGTCGGGAGATTTTTTAAAGCGGGAGTTTAGCTACGATTCGGAATCCAACCAAGTAAAAATCGGACTATCAATTGGTAACTATAAATCCGATTACAGTAGTGTTAGGATATTCTTTCATGGATTTAACCTAGAGGAAGTTATAGTTGATCAGAAAAGTATTTCGCTAGAAATGGAAGATTATGAATTCTTAGCAAAACTGACAGAATTTGATCCATTGCCTGAGAATGATCACCCTTACCTAGATATCAAAAAACTGCCTTTTCTCGATTTAGCGTTTAATTTGAAGGAAACTATCATTCAGCTGACTTAAGCGGTTTAAAGTCTCTCTACGGAAAAACACACCCAAAATGACCCAAAAGAAACAGCTGAATTTCTGGCAAATCTGGAATATGAGTTTTGGATTTCTGGGAATTCAGTTTGGCTTTGCTTTACAAGGCGGATTCATATCCAGGATATTTCAAACCTTAGGAGCGGATATAGATGCTATTCCATTTCTTTGGATTGCAGCACCTCTTACGGGATTACTGGTCCAACCCATTGTCGGTTACTTGAGTGATCGAACTTGGCATCCTAAGTTTGGTCGACGAAAACCCTTCTTTTTTATAGGTGCCGTATTGAGTACCGTTGCACTATTTTTTACTCCCTATTCTTCGGCACTTTGGATTGCCGCAGGTTCGCTTTGGATTTTAGATGCCTCAATCAATGTCAGTATGGAACCATTTCGAGCATTAGTAGCAGATAAGCTTCCAGAATCTCAGCGCTCCTATGGATTTGTAGTACAGACTTTAATAATTGGTATAGGTACTTGGATCGCATCCAACCTCCCATGGATGATGACACAAATGGGGGTACCAAATACTGCGGCTCCCGGGGTAGTTCCAGATTCTGTGAAATATGCCTTTGCTGTAGGTGCTTTAGTTCTTTTTAGCTCAATTCTCTATACCATTCTGAAAACTGACGAATATCCTCCTGAGGATATGGATGAATTTGAGCGGGAAAAGACTGCAAGTAGTGGTGTTTTTTCGGGTTTTAAAGAGATTGTTCAGAATATCGCTTCGATGCCAAAAGTAATGAAGCAATTGGGTGTGGTGCAGTTCTTCTCTTGGTTCGCTTTCTTCACTATGTGGAGTTTTGCCACTCCGGCGATTACGTCTCACATTTTCGGAGCTACAGATCCAAGCTCAGTTGCGTATAATAATGCAGCAGACAGCGTCGGGAATTACTTAGGGACCTATGGATTAGTTTCCATGTTTTATGCCTTGATTCTAACCTATTTCGCCAGCCGAATCAAGATCAACAGAAAGCTAGTCCACATGCTTAGTTTGATCGCTGGTGGAACAGGATTTATATCAATCTATTTTATTACAGAGCCATGGATGCTTCACATCTGTTTTTCATTGGTCGGGATCGCTTGGGCTAGTATTCTTTCCATGCCGTATGCCATGCTTTCCAGTTCAGTTGAAGCTAAAAAGATGGGCGTCTATATGGGGATTTTCAATATGTTTATTGTTATTCCTCAGATAATTGCGGCATTGGGAGGGGTTAATTTTCTTTACAAATTGATCTTTGGAGAAGATGTGATTAATACGATGCTTTTAGCTGGATTACTTTTGATATTAGCTGGATTGAGCAATTTGATGATTACAGATAGATCTGTCACTCACGATTAAGATTGGATAAAAAATTGTGCTTATCCGCAATTATGTCAGTGACCTGATTTTCTTTGCTTACAGACGGAAGGTCCACCAAGGTGAGGTCGGCTAAAGACTTCCGTATAGTCATTGGGAGAAGTACCGACAATGCTAGTGTTTGCCATACATTAAGTCGCTTTTTGTCTTTTACTGATGTAATTTCGGACATACATATAAAAGATTATGAAAATTCTTAGAATTACCGGAGTCCCGGAGCATTTCAATTACCCTTGGGTCAAGGTAGTGGAATCCCAACCTTTTTTGGACCGAGGAACTCGGCTGGAATGGATCGAAGAATCTCGTGGTTCGGGACAGATGAATAAGGCGCTACGAGCTAATGAAACCAACCTCGCTATTGTACTTACCGAGAGTTTCCTGAAAGATTTTGAAGCAGGAAACCCATCAAAGATCATCGGTTTCCATGTCAACTCTCCTTTGGTCTGGGGGATTCATATGCATGCACAGTCACAGATCAATTCCCTAAAAGAGCTTAAAGAACATAATTTTCTGATTTCCAGAATCGGTTCAGGCTCACATCTCATGAGCTTAGTATTGGCCGAACGGGAAAATTGGGATGCTGAAAAATTATCGTTCAGCGTAATTGATAACCTCCCTGGAGCGCTTCAAGCGATGGATGCGACGAATCCTGAACTTTTCCTCTGGGAAAAATACACCACCAAGCCTTGGGTGGATCGGGGGGAACTCAAGCGGATCGGAGAAGTGCCCAGCCCATGGCCTTGTTTTGTGATCGTTGCGACGAAGGCATCTTTAGATAAATTTGGAGTTTTAATTATGGAATTGCGAAATCTGATTTATGATTTTTCTCAAAAACTGCAAACTGATCCAGCTACTGTGGAGACGATTGCCAGAGAATACAATCTTCAAGAAACGGATGTAAGAGATTGGTTGAATCAAACCAAGTGGGCCACAAATAAAAGAGTCTCCATGACTCAATTGGGCCAATCCATGGAACACATGAAAAGACTGGGGATATTGAATTCCAAACTAGAACCAGCTGATTTTTTGACAGTGCAAAACTTAACACTAATTGACTAAGCCGCCAAAAAGCTGATACACAATTTAGTACCAATTTTTAACTCACTTGTGATGGATAGCTGACCTCCATTCATTCTAGTAAACTCTTTGCAAATCTGTAGGCCAAGACCGGTTCCCTTTTCAGCATGTGTTCCTATACTTGAATCAGTGATAATAATATTTTTAGATAAAATCTGATCGATTTGATGCTCACTCATTCCCACTCCATGACCTTCAATGCACAAAATTACTTTTTGATCTATATGCTTAGCAGTCACCTCTACTAGTTGACATGGTTTAGAAAAATTAATTGAATTATTAAAAATATTTCGAAGTACAACTTCCATCAAATTTAAGTCACCCAATACGTTGGGTTGATTATCAATAGTCTTAATGATTTGGATATTCTTTTCTTTCAATTGAGTCTGAACAGCAATTAAACTTGCATCGATCAACTCATCCAAACCCAGTTCCTTTTGATTTAGCTTAAAACCATCCATTTGAGCAAAGGACCATTTCAAGGTATTATTCAAAGTCAGGTAGACCGAATCCACATCCTTCTTCAGTTTTTGTATCAAATCATCAAACTCCTCCTTATCTAGGTAACCTCTTATCAAAAGATCTACGATAGATTGTACCTGGCCAACAGTCCCGCGAAGGTCATGACCAATAATTGAAAAAAGTTTATTCTTCGTTTGATTAATTTTCTTTAATTCCTTAGATTTTAATGCTGAGTCCCGATTCTGTTGTCGCTTTTTCCTATTTAAACGATATAGCCAAACACCCAAGCCAAGAATCAAAATACCCGCAACACTTATTACCCAGACGGTTCGGTTTGCAGATTCCAGACGTGTGGACTGAATCTCACTTTGAGCCTTCAGTAATTCAGATTGCATGAGATTATTTTCAAACATCCCTTGAACCAAAGCCAATCTATTTTTGATTTCTTTATTCAAAAGAGAATCATTTAGAGTCAAATATTTTGATTGCTCCGCATACGCTGCTCGGAAATCTCCTTTAGCTTCATAAACTTCCGCCAGCACTTTGTGAGATTTTTGCAACTCGTCTCGAAGGTTATTTTTCGATGAAAGTAAAATACTTTCTTTTAGGATTGATTCTGCTTGATTCAGTTTGCCTTGGCGTAGATAGACACTTCCAATACGATAATATAAGTAAGCTTTAAAAGTTAAAATCTCTTGTTTTTCCGATAGCTACATCGATATTTCATAGTTGGCTATAGACGGATCAAGCTGATTTCTCTCGGCAAAACATCAGTAATTATTCGATAGGCAAAAGATGTCAAGTAAGGAAAATCAGTTTTTGAATCGGCTTCAATTGACTTTTTTGCATAAAAACTGCAGAATCCAATTCCCTTATTAAGAAAAAACTATAGGCAACATTATCAAGACTTCTGATCTGAGTATAGCGACCGTTAGCTATTAGACTAAGCCTGTAAGCTTCCTTAAACTTTAGGATAGCCAAATCATAATTATCCTGTATATAGTATAATGCTCCTATATTATTGAGAACCCTTGCTGCTTCGATT
>JBDNIP010000156.1:0-1719 GCA_041688245.1 Algoriphagus sp. | reverse complement strand
TAAATATCCGGCAAATAAGATTGGGTAATGGATCATCTCCGACATGGCTGGAAGTCGAGCCGGATCAGCCAAAAGGCTCCCCATTGCATTAAATAACAAGTTATTTCCTAATTCAAAGTTTAGAACTTCATCTCCATATCCTTGGAAATCAGGGTCAGCATATTCAGGATGAAAAGCATAAATATATTCTGTCTCCGGTAAGGCAAGAAACCCATACGCTAAAACAAAAAATGCTACCACAAAACCAGCTAAAGGTCCTGCAACTCCTATATCAAAGAATTTTTTTCGGCTATTTACATCACCTTTGATCTGTATTAATGCTCCAAAAGTTCCTAAGGATGGCGCACCAATAAAACCGAGCCAACCAGGAATAAAGAAAGGTAAGGTACATTTCACTTTATGATAGATGGAGACAAAAAAATGGCCAAGCTCATGAACCAATAGAATGCCTATAAATGGAATGGAATACGCCATTGACTTCCAAAAGTATTCCCAAGTGAGAAAATTATCTCCAGAGTACATAATGGATTTGGTATACACCCATTCTGCCCCTGAGAAGGTGGCAGCAATCAGCGTAACAAAAAATAAAATACCATGCTTCAGGTAATCCCTCTTACTATACATTTTTAAAAAATTCGAAAATTACTTCGGGTCCAGTGACATGGATCGCCTGTATTCCGACTTCGCTTGCTCCATTGACATTAGCCAGCATATCATCGAAAAATATTACTCGATCCGGAGTCGTATGAAGTTCATTCACGAGCCTCTCATAGATTTCAATACTTGGCTTAGCCAGTCCCATCTCATGACTTAGAAATACCCAGTCAAATATTGGATCGAAGTTTTCCAGTTGATGATCAGTTTTCAAAATCTCATTGACTCCAAGAATATGAATATGATTGGTATTGCTAAGAACCCCTACTTGATAAGTTTTTCTAAGTTTTTTGACCAATTCCAAGCGCTCCTTTGGAATTTTTCCCAGCAGACTTTTCCATAGAAAATCCACTTTTTTATCGGTCCAATCCACTTCAAAATAAGAACGAACTTCATCTCGAAATTGAGAGGAATCAATCATTCCTTTTTCATATTCCCTGTGAAAATCAGTACTATAAAAGCTATCAACTTTAAGATGAGTTGCTTCAGGAAGTTCTTGTTTGATTCGATTGAGCGATCCCCTATAATCAAGGTCGATGATGACATTTCCGAGGTCAAAAATTAAAAAATCCGCGTCCAGCGATTTATTCATTAGATATGGTAGTTGTGTATATCCCATCAAATATGTAACATTGCACCTCGGAATCCAAAGTTTTAAGTTAAATCAGCTTTAAAATTTCAGTTTTTGAAATAAGACCTATGTCTAAATGGCTATCGGGACAGTAGGTGCTAGTTAAGGTAAAAAAAATAGGGCCTATAGCTCTACCAATAGCGATCGGCAGGTTAGCCCAACTGACTCTCCCGATGGCTATCGGGACAGTGGGTGACGGTTAAAGTAAAAAAAATAGGGCCTATAGCTCTACCGATAGCGATCGACAGGTTAGCCCAACTGACTCTCCCGGTGGCTAACGGGACAGTAGGTACTGGTTAAAGTAAAAAAATTAGGGACTATAGCTCTACCGATAGCGATCGGCAGGTTAGCCCAACTGACTCTCCCGATGGCTATCGGGACAGTAGGTGCTGGTTAAAGTAAAAAAATTAGGGCCTTATAGCTCTACCGATAGC
>JBDNIP010000155.1:0-1475 GCA_041688245.1 Algoriphagus sp. | reverse complement strand
GTATTTGAAGTAAAACTGAATGAACAAATCGGATTATGCTATTACATGGGAGGTCAATATCAGGAGACTATTGACTGTCACAAAATCATCTTGGAAATTCTGACACCTGAGGATTCGCCGATGAGCTATTTTCTGACAATCGGGTTGATCATCCGCTGCTCTCGACTAATAGGAAACTTTGATCTGGCTTTTTTCTGGGCTAAAAAGGCTTTTGCAGAGGTAATCCACGCGCCAGGTTTTAATTTTAAACTAGACTTGCTCCAAGATTATGGTGATTTGATCTCTGATTCCAAACAAGAATTTGATCAAAGCTATCTCCCAATTATTCAAACAGTCATTGATGAGGCAGGTTTCCCCCAAAAACTTGCCGAACCCATTTCCGCCATTAATTCTATGTGGGAAATGCATCAGTACTGGAATAGAGAGTTGATGGAGTTGACAATAGCCCACCATCAAAATAAAGAATCTTTGCTTGAGGAATATCAGCAATACCATAATACTTGCGAAATTGGATGGTGTAGAGATTATGCAGATAAGTTGATTTTTAAAATTAAAAAAAAGAAGGATGATTGAGCTGAGATTGATTGTTAATCTCGTTCCAAACTTGGTAACTATTTGGGACAAAAAATATAGCTGAGCTAATCAGATTAATAGGATAGCATGATATTAAGTGGGTTTTGAACGTATCCGATTATTGGGTTGAAATGGACAGTCAGAACTGACTGTATTATTAGAAATTAACTCATGGAAGTGCCAGGAGCGGTACCTGCTGAAATACTCTCAAAAGGTTTTTAGATGAAAGTGAGAAGTACCCTAAACACCCGTAAGCGTAATACCAAAGCACAAGGGAGATCAATTGACTTGGTCTTTGCAAAAAGGAGCTGTGAGAGAAGAATAAGTTTGGGTAAGACTAATAATTCATAACTTAGTGATGCTACCTCAAGGCAAGCACAATACGCTTGAATAGCCCAAAGAATAGCGTAAAACAGCTCACATTCCCAGGGGTAGAGCATAGGAAAGACAAAAGAATAGCTTTGTCAACCTCCTTAATACCTTTTGGCAAAAGAGGAAATTCAAAAATCTATGGATACAAATAAAACACTTAAAGGGATAGACCTAATCGGAGACATCCACGGACACGCAGAAGAACTTAGAAAACTTCTTTTGAAATTGGATTATACAGAAAGCGACGGAGCGTACTCGCACCCTGGCAGAACGGTTCTATTTGTGGGCGACTATATAGACAGGGGACCAAATATCAAAGACACCCTCAAAATCATTAAGGCCATGGTTGATAAAGGTAGTGCGCTTGCTTTGATGGGAAATCATGAATACAATGCCCTTTGTTTCCATGCTCAGAAAAAAGGCGGAGGTCACGTACGATCACATCTCAACAAGAATATTGTCCAGCACTATCAAACTATTAACCCAACTTGAAAATTCTGTCCCCATAAATCAGGTAAAATCGATTATTT
>JBDNIP010000154.1:0-4010 GCA_041688245.1 Algoriphagus sp. | reverse complement strand
CAAGTATTACTAGTGTTTAACATATATTAGTAGCTTCTTGCCGCTTTCTGGTGAAATTGCGAATATCCCTATAAATTAAATGTAGTCTAGTTGGTGTAAAATTGAAACTCAATAATAGCCTGGGAAATTGGCTCAAAAACTAAATACTTGATTATATTTGACAGGTAATTTTATTGATAAGTAGCTCAATTTTCTGAACTGATTATGTTTTAACCTAAAATTCTCGGAATTTTTATCTAAAGTCCTGAGATCTTTGGTACACCCTGCTAGGTTCTTTCATAAAAAAAATACGCGTTTTGGTACAAGTATTAATTCACCATTATATGACCAATTTGTTAATTGTTACTGAAGGGGCGAAGACTAAATTTTATTTATGTACATCCGCAATTATACCAGTAAAAATCAAAAAGCAGCTTACTATATGGTGAACAAAGCATTACTGGTACTTCTTCCGATGGCTATCGGAACGTCACCGGCTTGCCTCGCTGAGGCGGGCGGGCCTGCCAGTTGAGCAAAGAAAATTAGGTTAGTGGCATAATTGCGGATAATCATAATTTTATTAACTCGTATTCTTTAAGAATTTTTCAACTATGAAAATTATTAATGTTATTCTTTCAGGCGGAGTTGGTTCAAGACTTTGGCCCCTGTCTCGAAAAAGCAGACCCAAACAGTATCTCCCTATTTTCGAAGGTGAAACTCTTTTTCAGAAGACTGCAGCTCGAAATATTGAATTTTGTGATGAAATCATAGTGGTGGGTAATCAAGATAATTTCCAGCTCTCTAGAAGAGATTTTGATAAACTTGGTATACAGTCATATACTGAAATAATTGAGGCGAGTCCTAGGAATACTGCCGCAGCCATAGCGTTTTCTGCATTTGTAGCAAATCCAAACGATATTTTATTTGTGACTCCATCAGATCATTTAATTAACTCTGGAGAGAAATACGCTAAATCAGTACAGAGAGCCATTGATCTGGCCAAAGCTGGCTACATAGTCACCTTCGGGTTGAAACCTAATTATCCGGAAATAGGATTTGGTTACATAGAATCGGAAGGAGAGATGGTGAGGGGTTTTCACGAAAAGCCCAATTTAGAAAAGGCGAAGGAGTTCATTGTTTCAGGTAATTATTTTTGGAACTCAGGAATGTTTTGTTTTTCAGCTGGTGCTTTTTTAAGTGAGCTTGAGCGATACGAACCTGAGTTATATGAAGCAGCACAGACTACATATCGAAATTCAGATGGGTCAACACTCGACCTTGATCTTTCTTTGATGATTCCTTCTATTTCTGTTGATTATGCAGTGATGGAAAGAACCAAAAATATAAGGATGGTTCCTTCTGATTTTGATTGGTCAGATATGGGCTCATTCGAATCGATCTATACTTACTTAGACTTAAGAGGTCATCCCAAGGATTCAAATGGAAATATGGTCATTGGAACTAATCTTCATACTGAGTTTTTAGGAATAGAAAACTCTTTGTTAATCCAAACCTCAGATGCAATTCTTGTACTCCAAAAAGATAAAGCGCAAGACGTAAAAAAAATATTTGAGCGATTGGAGAATGAAAAACCAGAGTTACTAGATTAAAGCTTAATTGTTTAAGGGCTTAAAATTTTATCCATTAAGCTTTGAACAAGTTGTAAAAAATTATAACCTTTAATATTACTAGTTTAATCCCTCAAGGAATGAATCCAAATCAATATTATTCCTACTCTTTAGAGAAGCTTGAGGTAGATCAACTTGCCCGTAAATTTCGTGTTGAAATCAAAAAGCTTGCAAGTAATTTTCCTTCAGATGAGAAATTTGAACTTGTAAGTCAAATTAGGAGGTCATCGGCTAGCATTGCGACCAATCTTGCAGCAGGATCTGGAAGGGCTAGCTTGCAGGATCAAGCACATTTTACCAATATGCCAGTTCAAGTGCTTCGGAGACTATTGACCATCTTACCTATGCCTTAGATATGAAATATAGTAACGATGAAGTATATAGCTCTTTCAGAATTAAGGATGATGCAATCATTCAGAAGCTAAATTCCCTTTATAAATATCAAATTAGGTCGAGTAGTGATTTAAAGGCAAAGTTCAGAGATGATGTCAAGCTTAAGCCTTAATTTCTCAAGCGCTAATGTTTATTTGAAACTAATTAATTTGTTAAAAGATTAAGCATTTGATCTTTTAATTTCCTAATCTTTAAACAATCAACACTTAATCCGGAATAAAACCCCAGTGACTAACAATACAAAGATTTACATCGCCGGCCATCGTGGAATGGTTGGCTCAGCAATTTGGCGGGCATTAGAGGCAAAAGGATATTTCAATCTATTGGGGAAATCCTCCTCAGATTTGGACCTTCGGAACCAATCAGCGGTGAAGGATTTCTTTAATTCAGAAAAGCCAGAAGTGGTCATTGATGCAGCAGCTCGTGTTGGAGGAATAATGGCTAATAGTTCGTTTCCTTACCAGTTTCTGATGGAGAATATACAGATCCAAAACAATCTGATTGAATTTTCATTACAAAGCAATGTCCAAAAATTTATTTTCTTAGGCTCATCCTGTATTTATCCTAAGCTGGCTCCACAGCCTCTTAAGGAGGAATACCTTCTTACGGGGCCTCTTGAACCGACAAATGAGTGGTATGCACTAGCAAAAATTACAGGAGTGAAAGCCTGTGAGGCAATTAGAAAGCAATTTGGGAAGGAGTATATATCCTTAATGCCTACCAATTTATATGGCCCTTACGATAATTTTGATTTGAATACCTCTCATGTGCTTCCGGCCATGATTCGTAAATTTCATGCGGCCAAGCTGCTGGGAAATAAGCATGTTAAGTCTACTCGTAGTGAGCCCGTCACATTATGGGGTTCGGGCAGTCCGATGCGGGAGTTTTTACATGTTGATGACTTGGCCGATGCTGTACTTTTTGCTTTAGAAAACGACTTGGAAGAATCCCTTTACAACGTAGGTTCCGGAGTGGATTTGACTATTAAGGAGTTGGCAGAATTGATTCAGAGAATTGTAGGTCATACAGGAGAGATTCTCTGGGACAAAAACAAACCTGATGGAACCCCAAGAAAACTTATGGATGTTTCCAAAATGGCAGCTGAAGGTTGGAAATCTAAAATCACATTAGAAGATGGGATTAGATCAACTTACCGGTGGTTTCTTGAAAATAGCGAAACCTTAAAAGAAGTAAAGATTTAAGTGATGAAGGTGGCAGTACTTCTAACCTGTTTTAACAGAAAAGAAAAAACAAGGAAATGCCTTGAAATTTTGTTTAGTCAGCAGAATCCAAAAGATGTTGAATTTGACGCTTTTGTCTGTGACGACAATTCATCGGATGGCACAGCTGGGATGATTGCTTCAAACTTTCCCCAAGTCACTGTAACTTCAGGATCCGGAAAGCTTTTTTGGGGTTTAGGCATGCGAGCTGCTTGGGTATTAGCTTCCAAATCAGGTGAGTTTGATTATTACCTATGGTTGAATGACGATACCTTTTTATTCCCGGATACTCTTGTTCGATTGTTTGATGAATATGAAAGAATAAATAAAATAGCGATTTTGACAGCAGCATGTAAAAAACCACAAACCGAAGAGTTTTCTTACGGGGGGTTTAATGATGATGGAGTTGTTTTGCCAAACGGATCATTGCAAAAGGTAAAATATATAAACGGGAATCTTGTTTTGATCCCTAAGGAAATCGTAAATAAAATTGGTTTTAATTCGCCAAAGTATACGCATTACTTGGGAGACTATGATTATGGTCTGAGGGCTCAGAAAGCAGGATATGATTGCTATACGACGTCAACCTATTTGGCAGAATGCGATGTCAATGATTTTATATATTGGGGTTCTGCAAGCTTGGATTTCCTACAGCGATGGGAACTGGCACATGGAGTAAAAGGATTAGCCTTGAATGAACATATTACTTACCAAATTTATCATAATGGACGCTGGGTAGGAGCAAAATTGTGGGTAAGTTGCTATCTGAAAATTTTTTGGCCTAGATTTT
>JBDNIP010000016.1:0-5813 GCA_041688245.1 Algoriphagus sp. | reverse complement strand
GAGGGCAGTGTGGTAGTTTTTATTTTGGTAAAGTAGGGTGATAAAGGCAAGAGCAGGCACAAATAATGCGGTGGAAAGAAAATTCACATTGAGGAAGGGCGTTAATTGCTCAGCTTCCTCATCCATGTAATAAGTCGTTGACCAGTCCTGAACGATACTGACAAAAGCCAACAGCATCATTGGGTAGGCTATTTTCTCATAGACCAGGATTTGCTTTGTCCTGCCAATCCAAAAGAGCAAAGCAGCTTCTCCAGCCCATAGTAGCGTGACCCAGTTGCCATCGAGTTGGATAGGAACGGCTATGGTCAAAAACACCAGTACCAGACCAGACACCAAATAGAATAAGTTGCTATCAGTGAGTTTTCGTCGGTAGACGACTACACTGACCACAAAATGGATGACCGCATTACCCAGTGCAAATAATCCCAACAACTGCTCACCCGGCACGTGACCGGAAAGTAGGTGATAGCCTAATCCAAAGAATATAAATGAATTGGCTAACAGGAGAAGGACGTCCGGTAGTACATATTTCTCGTTGCGAATCAGCTTGTATGCGATAAAAGTGGCGTAGAATAGCGCAAAGAAGACAAACAGAAATATCCAAGCGATAGTAAGATGGCTACTGAGCTTATAGGAGAAAAGATACCAAGAAAAGTAGCTCACCCAAGTCAATCCAAATGCGGTATAATAGAGTTGTTTCCAATATTTTTTGAATGACAAAATCAGAATCCCAACATTGATGATTGCTATATAACTGAAAAGCACGGTGATATTGCCACTGCCGTCACTCAGTAAGAACGGGACTCCATAAGCACCAACGAGCCCGATAAGTGCGATGACTTGCTTATCGTATTTGATGGCGGCTAATACGGTAAAGGCGGTGAAGAATAGCATCAGGCCAAAGGTCAGCCCCTGCGGAATCAATGAATAAAGGTCATAGGCCAAATAGGTAATAAAGTACATGATGGCCATCGCCCCGCTGACCAGCACGGCACTGAAGTTTTCATACTTTTCTTTCAGCTTTATCCCAACTCCCAACAGCCCGACTCCCATCAGATAACCTAGAATAATCCGAGTAAGCGGGCTGATCAGCTCATTGTCAATCGAGTATTTGGCACCTATCGCCACGCCGATGATGGTAATGACAATTCCGATCTTATTGATCAGGTTTTCCCCGATAAATTTCTCGATTTCTGATTTCGTTCTTGATTTTCCTGGAGTTGAGGGTGCTAGTATTCTTCGATTTTGTGAAGCGGCAAGAGCTGGTGGCGAGAGCATTGCAGGCTCCTTCAGTTCAGGAGTAGCTCCGACTGGAGGAATTGCAGAAGTGGCTTGGCTAGCTTCTGTAGTGATAGATTCAGGGTTCAGTTTCCTGATTTCTTCACGAATCAGATTGACTTCTCTCGAAAAGTCTTCTTGTCTCCTGAGTAATAGATCCAGCTTGCCAGAGAGGATTTTTAATTGTTCGTATTTTTCTTTCATACAGTATGATCTTATCGATTACAAAGGAATGGGGTGAAGAAATGGGCTGAAGCCCCATTCCTGTTCAATTGTTTTTCATTAGGAATTGAATCCGCATTTCTATTCAATTGGTTTTCATTAGGAATGGGCCGAAGCCGCGTTCTTATTCAATTGGATTACTAATCAATTGCACCAAATTTGAATTCCCTCCTGCTTTAGCTGGAGGACTAAATAATTCATATCCTTGCCGGGCTTTAGCCCAATCCATCGTTTAATTTTTGAAAACCAAATTTGACAATAAACTCATCGTGTTCTTCCTGAAAAGTTCTCTTTCGATGGTGCTCTTCTTGATTTTTGATATAATTCCTGACCTTATCCACCACAGATTCTGAAACAGAGACCGCATAATATTCATCCTGCCATTCAAATTTATGTCTAGTCAATTTGTTTTTGTTGATCCAATAAGAGGATTCGCCTTTTAAAAGCTGAACTGTCTTTTGTATGGTTTGATCACACCCCAAGGAAATCAAACAATGACAATGATCGGAATATCCATTTATGAAATCCACGAATATCCCTTTGCTATGTCCGTTTTCACGGATATGATTCCAAACCTTTAATCTGAGTTCTTTCGAATCTAAATAGGTCACCCGGTTTTTGGTGCTCCAGACGAGGTGGATGTAGACTTTCACAAATGGCATAATCGAAAAATTTAATGGATGGATTGAATAAATGGAATGGATAAATGGAACGGACCAAAGGAATGGGCTGAAGCCACATTCCTATTCAAATTTTTTGGAATTAATTTTATGATGGAATGGGCTAAAGCCACATTCCTGTTCAATTCAATTCAATTCTCTCCTTGGAATGGGCTAAAGCTGCGTTCCTATTCAAATTTCTGAAAAATCAATTCTATGAAAAGATAGCTAATGTCATATATCTATTCAAATTAAATCCGTATTGAATTGGCTGATAGGAATGGGCTAAAGCCGCATTCCTGTTCAATTGGATTTCTTTGAATTCCCTCCTGCTTTAGCTGGAGGCAATGGTATTTAATCAGGCCAACTCTCTTAAATCCACTGGCACCACTCGGCTGATGCCGGCTTCGATCATCGTGATTCCATAGATAATATCTGTGCTGGCCATAGTGCGCTTATTATGCGTCACGATGATAAACTGGCTTTCGCTGCTGAATTGCTGGATAATCTGGTTGAACTTGTCGATGTTGGCATCGTCCAGCGGGGCATCCACCTCATCGAAAATACAGAACGGCGCAGGCTTCAGCAGGTAGATTGAGAAGAGTAGGGAAGTGGCGGTGAGGGTCTTTTCCCCACCCGAAAGTTGGTTGATAGTCAGCGGTCGCTTGCCTTTTGGCTTGGCAATAATCTCAATGGCAGATTCAAGTGGATTATTCGGATCGACGAGGATCAAGTCACAATCATCTTCCTCGGTAAAGAGGGAGCGGAAGACCTTAACAAAGTTCTCCTTGATCTTGGCAAAGGCATCCAGAAAATTATCTTTAGCCACCTGATCAATCTCGCTGATGGTGGAGAGTAGGGATTCCTTGGCTTTGACCAGATCCTCTTTCTGACTGTTGATAAAGTCATAGCGCGCCTTGATCTCATCGTAGGCTTCCATCGCCATCGGGTTGATCGGACCGATTCGCTCGAGTTTTTCCTTTTGCTTGCGTATCAGTTCTCGGAGTTCTTCTTCTGCGAAAGCTTCAAATTCAGGTGCCAAAGCGGGGTTTTCCTTCATCAGCTGGTCCAAGTCAAGTTCAAACTCTATGCTGAGTCGCTCTTTCATTCCAGTCATTTTCAGCTTGATCTCATTGAGCTGGTTTTCCAGCGTGTGGATTTCCTGATCGTGCGCTTCCTTGGCTTTCTGGAAACTCCGAATCTGCTGATCCGTCTCATCGATCAGACCACGGCTACCGTAATAATCCTTTTCTGCCTCCGTCACGCCGCCTTCGATGCCTTCCTTTTCGGTGTACAGCTCGGTCAGCTCATCGTCTTTGAGTTCATTGTTATCCAGTAGCCCTTGGATATCGGAGTCCAGCCGGGTAAGTTCGTCCTGGGACTTTTCGATCCGCTCTTTAGAGCCATCATGGGCAGCTTGCTTGAATTCGATCTCCTGATCCAAGCTTCCTACTCGGTTAAGGTGTTGGTAATAGGTGATATTTTCGGTGTTGAAGGCCTGCGACTTTTCCGACAGAAGGGTAGATTCTTTTTCCAGGCTCTCGATCCGCTCCTGTAGCTCGAGTTGCATCTCGCCAAAGTTCATGCGCTGCTCCTTCAAGTCCGGCTGAATACTGTCGAGGCTATCTCCAAGGGAAGCGATGCGCTCAAGGATATCTTCCCGCTTATTGGCATTGCTGGAAAGCAACTCGGTAAGTTGTTCTTTTCTGGTGCGGATGGAGACGTAGTTTTGATTGGTCTCATTGATGCGCTTTTGATAGTCCTCGAGGTCCTTGCGGTAGTTTTTCTCCTTGAGTTTCACCAGGTCAGAAAGGTTCTGATCGAGATTATTTCGGATGCTGCTGACTTTATTGCCCAGCGCTTTGATTTCCTCATCCAGCATCTGAAGATTTTTGGCTCGGCCGATTCGCTTTCCTTCGAAAAGACCTACTGAACCTCCCGAGATGGAGAATTTACGCTTGGTATATTTTCCATTCTCGGAGATGAAAATCGCATCTGTATCGGTTGGGAAATCCCGGTATTCGCCAGAAACGATGTAGACATTGTCCAAAATGAAATTGATCAGTCGGGAATACTTCACCTCGTATTCGATGATCTCCGTGGCAGTAATGGCATTGGAGAAAAGCTGGCTTTGGCTGACTTTGAATTTTTCGAAATTTGCCAGCACAAAAAAGCTGGCCTTGCCTTGGGAGGAATCCGAAAGGAGCTGGACCGCTGCTATGGCTTGCTCCTCGGTCTCTACCACATAGTGGTTCATGTAGCCATCAAGGTAGTTTTCTATGGTCACGCGGAATTTCTCATCCGTAGTCAACAGGTCGGAAAGGAGGGGAATATCCTTCCCCCAACTTGGGTTTTTCTTGAGGAATTTGATGGCTTCAGGGAAACCTTCCAGATTCTCTACCAGTGACTTGGTAAGGTTATACTCGTTGGTTTTTGAGTCGAGTTTACGGGAGGAAGTGGTCAGCTCTTCACGAATCATTTCGATCACTTGATTGGTATCTTCGATCTTTTGATCTAGGTCTTCCTGCTTGACTTTGAGCTGTTGGAAGCCATCAATGGAATTATCAAGTTCGGTTTTAAGTTCGATGATTTCTGATTCAAAATTCACCAAACTGGCTTCTTGCGAAGAATTATCCAAGGAAATCCGTTCTAATTCCTGTTTGAGGGTGGAAAGCTGAATTTGCTTGATCTCTACTTCTTTGCTGAGCTGATATACTTTTTCTTTGAGCTGTTCAAAAGCCTGGCCCAGTGCTTTCTGTGCTAGTTGCTTTTCGGATTGGATGAGCTTCTGTGCATCAACGGCTTCGCGAAGTTCGGAGATCACCACTTCCTTTTCTGCCAATATTTTGGTTGCGGATTCTTTCTCTAGCTCCAGCGCGCGAATGCTGAATCCTGCTTGATCGTTGGACTTGCGATCTGCATCGATCTGCTCACGTAATTTCTGGGAGCGGTCTTCGAGGAATCTAAGGCGTTCGTTTTTTATTTTCTTTTCAGATTCAAAGATCCGAACCTTGTTTACATGCTCATTGAGGGCTTTTTGCCGGGAGGCGAGGAGTTTTTCCTTTCCGATCAGATCCACCTTTAACTGAGCCAGTAATGCTTCTTTGTCACTGATTTGTGTTTGGAATTGGAGCTTACGATCACTTGCCACATTGATCTTCTGACTCGTCTCCAATAAGGAATTGGTATGCTTTTCAATACTTTTCTTTGCCAGGTTGATGCTGGCTTCCCGGTATTCCTTTTTGATCTCAAAATACTTGGAGGCTTGTTTGGCTTGCTTTTCAAGGCTTTTGAGGTTCTTATCAATCTCATAGAGCAAGTCCTCCACTCGGGCAAGGTCTCCATCGGTATCTTCCAGCTTGCGAAGGGTCTCGCGCTTTCGGTTTTTGAATTTGGAAATTCCCGCTGCCTCTTCGAAAAGCTCCCGACGGGAGTTGTTCTTATCATTGAGGAGTTCATCGACCATTTTCAACTCGATGATCGCATAGCTATTTGAGTTGATCCCCGTATCCATAAAGAGGTTTGTAATGTCTTTCAATCGACAGGTGACGCCATTGATTTGGTACTCACTGTCTCCGGATCGGTAGTAGCGTCGGGTGATGGTGACGTAGGTGTATTCAGTCGGAAGGAGATTTTTGGTATTTTCAAATCGTT
>JBDNIP010000153.1:0-4293 GCA_041688245.1 Algoriphagus sp. | reverse complement strand
GGTAAATCCAAGTGGTTGGTAGGCTCATCAAGCATAAGTAATGAAGGCTTTTCCAAGAGAAGCTTCGCAAGCATGACCCGCATTCTCCATCCACCTGAAAATGTTCGAAGTGGCTTCTCCAGATCTGCTGTCCTAAAACCAATTCCTTCCAAGACTTCTTCTGCCTTAGCTTTGATTGTATAGCCTTCATTTGCTTCAAACCGCTCTTGAAGAAACGCCAGCCTGTTTATGATTTCTTCTGAGTAGTCGATCTCCATTTTTTTCAAAACTTCGTCGATTTCAACTTGTAACTGTAATGTCTCTTTGAATGCTGCCAAAGCCACATTCAAAATACTGTCATCCGATTGATAGGAAAGAAGATCTTGATTTAAAAATCCAATTGTACAATCCTTTGCTTTTTGCACTTCTCCAGAACTTGGCTGATAGTCTCCATTAATTATTTTAAGAAGCGTAGACTTGCCAGTTCCGTTCTGTCCAACCAAGCCGATTTTGTCTTTTGGCTTGATATGAAGATTTGCATTTTCGTAAAGAGGGCGACCTCCAATAAAGTAAGAGAGATTATTAATCGATAACATGTCACAAAAATAACATTAAACCCGTTTATAAACCTTTTAAAGCAAAACAATCTCAGCCGCTCTACCTTAGATTAATAAATAAAAAAACCAATGAGAATATTAAGTAACATAATTCACTCAGTACTACTTACTTTGATTGCCTTTACATTCGCATGTAGCGAGACGCAAAGTGCTGAAGATCAATATTTAAAATCAGAAGGATCAAATAAAATAGCCATAGGCAATGCTGTAGCTGATGTACAGCTTGACAAATTGAAGCTCCCGTCAAATTTCAAAATAGATGTTTGGGCAGGGGATATTCCAAATGCTAGATCCATGGCAATATCTGACAATGGAATTGTATTTGTGGGAAATCGCCAAGAAAATAGTGTCTACGCAGTAGTGGATGAAAATGATGATGGTAAAGCAGATTTTAAATACATTCTTGCCGAAGGACTTCAAATGCCAAATGGAGTGGCCTATCGAGATGGCGATCTATATGTAGCGGAAGTAAATCGAATTCTTCGTTTTAAGGATATTGAGGATAATCTGGACAAGCCTAGCTTTGAAGTGGTCTATGAAGACTATCCCGAAGAAGGACATCATGGCTGGAAATTCATTGCATTTGGACCAGATGGAATGCTCTACGTGCCTGTGGGTGCTCCATGCAATATCTGTGAGTCAGAGAATTCAATCTTTGCCAGCATCACAAGAATTGATGTAAAGTCACCCAATCCAAAGCCAGAAGTGTTTGCACATGGCGTCAGAAATTCTGTCGGCTTTGATTGGCATCCCCTCACCGGGGAGCTCTGGTTTACAGATAATGGTCGCGATATGATGGGAGATGATATTCCAAATTGTGAATTAAATCGAGCAACAGCTACTGGACAGCATTTTGGATATCCTTATTGGCATGAGGGCTCAGTAAAAGATCCTGAATTTGGATCAAAGGGAGAAGCTCAAAGCTCATATGTTGCTCCCGCAGCAAAGCTTGGTGCACACACAGCCCCCTTAGGAATGCGATTTTACGAAGGAAAAATGTTTCCTCAATCCTATAAAAACCAAATTATCGTAGCTAAGCACGGCTCTTGGAACCGGGCTAAAAAATCTGGCTATGTAGTAACATTAGAAAAAATTGGAGCTGACTCAAAAGTAACAGGAGAAGAAACTTTTATTTCTGGCTGGTTGGATGAAGCAACTCAAGAAGTTTGGGGAAGACCAGTGGATGTGCAGGAATTAGCAGATGGGAGTTTGCTGATCTCTGACGATATGGCCAATGTAATTTATAGAGTTAGCTACTCAGTAAAATAAAAAAGGGAAGCATATGCTTCCCTTTTTTATTTTAACCAATCTGGCTTAGTGGTATCAACTTCTGCTTGTAGTTGATTAAGCAGATTATAAAGACCAAAGTAAGTTCTGTTAATATAGAGTCCATGTCTAGATCCCCTAGCCTGTCGTGACTGTTTGAACATTTTATCAGTTGTAATTCGATTACTTAATTGAAAAATCTGTTCGAAGAAAGTATCATCTGAGAAGTCAAACTGCTCAGAATGAAAAGGCCTGCCGAGAAGATCAATCATCTCTGTGAATACTCCTTTGAAGTAAACCTGTTCTTCGGCTGTATCTTTGTCTGAAATAAACTCCAGGTCAAAGAATATTTGATTCAATTCTTCCGCTTCAGCGAGTAAGTCCTGTTTAATTAAAGCAAAATAGCCCTCGTAGAAATCATCCGGGATTACTTTTACGCAACCAAAATCAATAACCCCTAATTGATCATTTTCCTGAATTATGAAATTCCCGGGGTGGGGATCAGCATGTACCTTTTTAAGATTGTGAACTTGATGATGATAGAAGTCCCAAAGCGCTTGTCCAATTTGATTTTTCGACTTTTGGCTGGGCTTAGTATCTAACCACTCTTTAATATGAAGCCCTTCAATCCAATCCATTGTAATGATTCGTTCCGAACTTAATTCATCGTAATAAGTGGGAAATTTCAAATTGGGAATATGTTCACAAGCTGAAGAAATTTCTTTGGATCGTTCTACTTCAAGTATATAGTCTGTTTCCTCGAGCAGTTTTTCTTCTACTTCTCCCATGTAATTATCCAATTCTCGCTCATTCATGTTGAGTAGTCTGAGTGCAAATGGTCTAACCAACCTCAAATCAGAACTTACAGAATCCGCTATACCCGGATACTGAATTTTTACGGCCAGAGTTTTTCCATCTTTTGTCGCCTGATGAACTTGACCAATAGATGCAGCATTAATTGCTGATCGTGTAAAGGTGTCAAACAGCTGCTCTGGGGTTTGTGAAAAATGCTTTTGAAAGGTCTTTACAACTAGCGGGTATGATAAAGGAGGAGCAGAGTATTGAGCCATGGTAAACTTGTCCTGATAGGCTCTAGGCAATAGATTTTTGTCCATCGACATCATCTGTGCTACTTTTAAGGCAGAACCTTTTAACTCGCTTAGCGAGTTATAGATATCTGAAGCATTGTTTTGATGAAGTTCCTCTTTATCCATAGAGGGATTTACCATCTTCTTAGCATAATGCTTCACGTAATTTCCACCAACTTTAGCCCCAGTAGAAATAAATTTCGCAGCTCGCTGAACTTTTGAAATAGGGATAGCTTGTTGTTCTTTTAACTTATCAACCATTATTTTTATTTTTGTAAAAGAAATTTCGCAAAGTTTAAAAAAGAGTCCAGCGAACTTTTCCCCATAAAATCAAATGCAAAATTTACTGATTTCTCAATGGCTGCATCAGTTTTTTCAAACCGAGGCGAACGATCATCCATCCAATATTTCAATATAAATAAAACTTGGAGCCACAATGCGTCATCGTAGCGGTCAGAAATTATAGGCCGATAAGCAATCTCGTCGGTTTCCTTACCTTCCAAAATGATCTCATTTGCAAAGTCCTTGAATCGCTCTTTGAATTCGGACGTTTCTTTGGTCTTCGCGATCATCGATTTCTGTCCTTCCCCGTAAAGAGTAATAAAAAATGATCGATTCTTCTTTAATTCCTCAATCCAAGTGTACAAAAAACTTAAAAACTTCTCTCTAGCAGAGTAAGTTTTGAAAACATCCTGACTCTCAACTTGTTTTTGGGTTTCCTCAAAAATATTAACCCAAATCGCTGCCTTGACAGATTCAAATGAAGTAAAGTATGAATAAAATTCCTCTTCCTTCATTTTTAGATCACTAGCAAACTTAAAGACTGACTTAGGGGTCACGCCATATTCTAAAACTTGAGAGCGATATTGATCTAAGATTAATTTTCGAAAATCTTTTTTAGTAGTCTTTTTAGGCGTAGTAATTTCCATAATGCAAAATAAACTTTTAACACGTAACATAAAAAAGGAGTAACGGGTTTTTGAAATTCACAAAAAAAGCCTTGTAATTATAATTCGGCTTTATTTTAATTTCTATTCCTTTTGAGTTATTCCGATACTTTTTCCAGCACCAAATTATGGTTGGTGTATATACAGACATCTGCTGCAATATTTAAACTTTCTCTGACCATTTCTTCAGCAGTTAAATGTGGCGCGAATTTCTTCATGGCTCGAGCAGCTGACTGTGCAAACATACTCCCAGATCCAATTGTTGCAATTTCCATATCAGGTTCTATGACATCTCCTGCCCCTGAAATAATTAAAATATCATCCTTGTCTGCCACTATCATCATTGCTTCTAGCTTACTGAGCATTCGATCAGTCCTCCATTCTTTTGCAAGTTCC
>JBDNIP010000152.1:0-9008 GCA_041688245.1 Algoriphagus sp. | reverse complement strand
TTTTCCCACTGAGGATCAGAATAAAACTTTGGTTGCTCATGTGACGAAGCCTCCAGATAAGCAGCTTGGTAATGAAGTCTGATTTAGCCAATAGTGTTGTGGAATGTGAGATTAATGTTTTCTAAATTAGTCAAGATCAATTTAAATATAAGTCTTTGACTTATTCTTTTGGTAATTTTTGATCTAGCGCTAGCGTACATTTCAAAATCAAATTCACAGCGTTTGTATAAAAATCTGGATCGATATTCTCAAACTCATCACTTGGTTGATGATAATCCTCATGGTCTTCCACTCCGAAGTAGATGTGCATTATGTTTTCATCAAAAAATGGTCCTTGATCTGAGGAATGGGTCCAGTTTTCCCTGCCGGTATCAGGTTGGTCATGTCCAAATCTTAAAATTGGTACCGAATTCACCGCCGCCTGCTCGAGAATGATTTTCAGTTCAGGATGGTAATAGGTGCCAGAAGCGTATATCTCGCCTTTGTCATTTCTGCTGATCATATCCATATTGATGTTCATGAGGATGTTATCCAGAGGAAACGGAAAATCTTTCAGTAGTGCCTTAGCTCCTTGAAGTCCCATCTCTTCACCATCTAGAGCAGCAAACATAATTGGATGTTGCGGTTGATTTTTCGAAAAATACTCCGCTAAAGCTAAAAGAGCTGCTGTTCCTGAAGCATTATCATCCGCGCCATTATAAATCGAATCACCTTTCGAATTTTTCCTCCCTATACCTAGATGATCGTAATGTGCCGTAATCACAATGATCTTCCTGGAGGCCAAACCCGGTAAAAACCCGATAACATTGACCGCATCTTCATACTTCTTATTTTCTCTTCGGTTTTCAAAAGAAAAAGACTGAAGATACTCCGTGTATTGTGTTTTCAATCCTATCCGTTGAAACTCAGATTGAATGTGCTTTCTGGCTTGGCTACTGCCCTCACTAAGTGTTTTTCGACCTTTCAATTCATCAGCGGATAGCAGTTTTAAGTCTGATAGCAGTCTTTTTCTATCAACGGATTGAGCAAGGCCTACAGAAAAAACTAAAAAGAAGAAAAAGCCAAAAATTGATTTGCTAGGAGTAACCATCTCAGGAAGTATTTTGCGTTATGTATATTTGTAAAATTAGTAAGCCCTGACAAACAACGCCCTGAATAGATGAAATATATAAGTACTTTATTTTTATTTTTTCTTACATTTTCGGAGAGTCAGGCGCAGGGAACGCTTCCAGAATCCTTTTTTAACGGTAAAGCAGTGGTATTAATTTCTTCAGACCCTGGAGCTAGACCAATGTTGACCTGGAAACAGTTGGCAGATAGCGTGCATACTGGTCTTGTTATGGCAGGTGCTGATCCAGTAGCCTATTTTGAACTCGAGCAAGTCTCGGTATCAGAGGAGATTCTGGCGGACTATGCGAAGGCTTTCAGTATACGACAAGTTAAAAACATTATTTTGGTGACTCGGCAAAAGAATCAAACCAGTATTCATGTAGGACCTTTTTCCGATAATGGTCAAATGATCTCAAGTACTTCTTTATTCGGGAAAGTGGGTCAGAACTATTCTGAAGCGATCAGTCAATTTGCTGCCATCGGCGAAGGTCTGAAATCTAATAACTTATTGGTCTTGGGTGTACCAGAGTTTTTGAGCGTTAGTGTACAGGAAGCCGCAGCCACATTAAAGTTTTTACCGAGAAATCCGCTGAATCTCGATGTATTCAAATTGGGAATTCCTATCGAAGGATCATCTTCACAATCAGGCCTGATAAGTTATTTCAATTACGGTAATTATGGAAAGTCTCAGGAGACTATTCTTGCAGCGCAGGCAAATCAAAAGTCTGGAATTGAAGAGGTTTTGAAGCAGCAATACGCTTTCCAAGTCGAGTGGCTTACAGAAGCGAAGACGAACCAGGAGTTGATCGAGAACCGAGTCCAGTTTATTTTGATGAAAGTTGAGGGAAGAGAGGCCGATTTGATGCAAAGTATGGGCTCAGAGTTGAGTCCTTCAACTGATATGAATCGTATCGTAGTCAAATATTATATCAAACTACTTGTCAGAGATGAATTATATATTGGACCTGAATGGGATGCCGATCCTGATTGGCGTGTTTCACTTCGAAAATTTTTAATCAATTTAAAGAAATAGACCTTTTACAGACGGAATAAACTGAAACTATAATTTAAAATTGGTTCAAATTACCCTTTTCTCAAAGAGGATAAGAGACTCTGATCAGTATCGGGAGGGATTTAAAGGAAACAAATCAGCATCAAATTTGTCAAGGTGCAGGGTTGTGGACACGCAATTAATTTTTATAAATAAAATTAGACCCGATATAGTTTTTCGTTCAGTAAAGGAATCAGGGCCAGAATAATTGCCTGATGATAATACTGTGCCCGATCCAACAGTCCATGAGTAAGGATCCCTACAGATCCTCCTTCTTGCTTTGAATTTTCCTGTGCGAAGAATTGGTCACCGGCATGCCCAAGTTCCATCCCAGTCCGAACTAGTTCAGCCACACCTTCGGGGATATAAAACGTCCCGGTCTTTGCTTTCCCACTCATTCCTGCCTTATTTTCTAGATAAATCCATGCAAAAGCACACATTCCGTGTTCGTCTTCGGCGATTCCACCTTCTATTCCAATCCAATAATCTGCCTCGGGAAAGCTTGATTTGGAGTTACGCGTACGGTTTTTTGCTCCTTCGAAAGTTTCTTTATCACCTTTTGGCTGATCTGAGACAAGCGAACTAGCATTGATTCCATTTACTAGGAAAGGTTGTTTGAATACCTCTGAGAATGCCTTTTCAGTGGCGGATATTTTTACGGGGTTTTTGCTTCCGACTATGATTAGTGGTTTTTCGGTGCGCTGGTAATTTTGTCTTTTTGGAAAATTCATGGTTGTTAATCAAGGGCACAGCTTAGGCCATGTTAGTAAATATTTGGTTGACATCCTCGTCTTCTTCCATCTTCTCGATCATTTTATGGATGATTTCCTCTTGTTCCTCAGTGAGTTCTGTCAAAGTAGTGGGGAATCTTTGGAAGTCTGCACTAACAATGTCTATGCTCTTTTCTTCTAATATTTTCTGCATGGTACCAAAGTCTTCAAATTCGGTGTAAACGTAAATTTCACCATCATTTTCATCGATATCTACTAATCCATAGTCGATTAATTCGAACTCTAATTCCTCTAAATCAAAGGCTACTTTTGCAAATCTGAATACTGCTCTTCGGTCAAACATAAAACTCACAGAGCCGGATGTTCCAAGTGAGCCACTTGCTTTAGAAAAATAACTTCTCACGTTGGCAACAGTCCTGTTAATGTTGTCAGTGGAGGTTTCTATGAGTACTGCTACACCAAATGGGCCATAGCCTTCATACACCATTTCTTCAAAGTCCTTCTCATCTTTATTTGAGGCTCGATTAATTGCAGCTTCAATTCTATCCTTAGGCATTTGGGCACCTTTGGCATTCTGCATGATAGTCCGAAGGCGTGGATTTGAGGCAGGATCTGGACCTGCTGATTTCACCGCCATCACGATTTCTTTACCCAATCGGGTAAATACTTTGGACATTTTGTCCCATCGTTTGAATTTTCGTTCTTTTCTGAATTCAAATGCTCTTCCCATGCGTCTCTTTTATTTGGTGAGTAAAAATAGCGAATCTTTTGATCTAGGCAGAACTCAACCAATTTTCCATTCTGTCAACTAATAGCGCTTGGATTTTTTAATTAGATGGTCCTCGTAAATAAAACTTTCAATCGGTGAAGGAAATAACAGTACTTTTTTCATCGAAATGCCGCTAGAATCGTAAGCTTTCTTAAACATCTTCCGAATTATGACTAGCCAACCTATCCCTAATATTCCCGCATCAACTTCTCCTAGAGTAGTTATTGTAGGAGCTGGATTTGCTGGATTGAAGCTAGCCCGAAAATTAATGAAAAAAGATTTTCAGGTAATTATCCTCGACAAGAATAATTACCATCAGTTCCAGCCACTTTTCTATCAAGTTGCTACTGCTGGTCTTGAGCCGAGTTCGATTTCTTTTCCGCTGCGCAAAATTTTTCACCACTCCAAAAATGTGATTTTCAGGATGGCTGAGGTGCAACGTATTGATGCAGATCAAAATCGTCTTTTCACTGACATTGGTCACATAGACTACAATCAACTTGTTTTGGCGATGGGAGGAGATACCAATTATTTTGGTTCCAAGTCCATCGAGCATTACGCAGCACCGATGAAAACTGTTTCGGAAGCACTTTACATCCGAAATAAAGTAATTTCTAACTATGAGCGGGCCATCAGTATTGAGAAAGTCGAGCATCGCAAATATCTCATGAATGTGGTCATTGTCGGAGGAGGCCCTACTGGAGTAGAACTTGCAGGTGCGATGGCCGAACTCCGAAACAATGTCTTGCCGATTGACTATCCTGAGCTCAATTTCCATAATATGAAAGTGGTCTTGATAGAGGGCGGACCAGAACTGCTCGGCTCCATGTCTCCTCAATCTAAAAGCCATGCATTGAAGTACCTTCACGAACTAGGCGTAGAGGTCATGCTCAATACCCAAGTCAAAGACTATAATGGCCAAATCGTAACTCTCAGCGACGATATTTTTTTAGAGACACAGACTCTTCTTTGGGCAGCGGGTATCAAACCCAACCGAATTGATGGTCTAGCCGCTAAACATTATGCACCAAATGGACGGATCTATGTTGACTCATATTGTCAGATCATCGACTGTCCTAATGTTTATGCCTTGGGGGATGTGAGTCTACTAGCAGAAGAAAAATATCCTAAGGGCCATCCACAAGTAGCACAGGTGGCTTTGCAGCAGGCAGAAAGCCTCGCTAACAACCTGATAGATTCTCAGAAGGGAAAATCGTTGAAACCATTTCGATACAGGGACTTGGGCTCTATGGCTACTATTGGCAAAAAGCGTGCAGTGGTAGATCTTCCATTTATCAAATTTCAAGGTCAACTAGCTTGGCTGACTTGGTTATTTGTTCACTTGATGGCTATACTTGGAGTGAAAAATAGGCTCTTCGTATTTTTAAACTGGTCTTGGAACTACCTCAGCTTTGACCCAAGTCTTCGGCTTTTGATCAAGCCCAAATACGTACGAGAAAGTGAACGTAAAGAACTGATCGAGCAAAAATAGATTAGTGTCACTAATTGAGAACCAATAATTTTTTGAATTAAGGGTTGAGTTTTAAGAATTATGACTCTAGAATTGTGCTATCAGAGTCAATAATAAAGATTTTAATTAATCGAGATTTAGAATTCTATAGCGTCAATCTTTTGTTATCACAATCGCTCATTCTCCAGTATTCCCAATCTCCTTTTCTGTCAAGCGCTTATTTTCCAGTATCTAAATCTCCGACTAACTTCAAGTAACATCTCAATATTTAAGTCTAGTTAAACCCCAGTCTATTTGGTAGGTCTAAAATGCAAAACAAACCAATAGATAAAATGAGAAAATGGATTTTAGCTTCAGGATTACTTCTGATGATCAGCCTAAGCAGCACTGCGCAACAAAAAAGTGAAGAACGGTCTACTTCCGAACAACGAGCTGCTCGCATGACTGAGAAAATGGCGGAGGGATTAAGCTTAACAGCTGATCAGAAAAAGCAGATTCTTGCGATTAACCTTGAACACGTAAAAAGGAGAGATCAAGATCGTATGGACCAACAAAAAGAAAGCGACGCTAGAAAGGCCGAAATGAAAAAGCAAGATGAATCAATCAAAGCTATCCTTACAGACGAGCAGCGAACCAAATGGGAGGAAATCAAACTGAATCGAAAAGATCGCGGAAGAAGATCAGGCAGTCAGATTGAGAATCGGGATCAATTCCGAAATCAACGCGGTGGAGGGAATCGAAATTAAATTAATGAAAGCCATCTGATTTCTCGGATGGCTTTTCCGATTTTAATTAATTATTAGCTGATAGCGGATAGGCTTCATTTTCTTGGAGATTAATTTTTGATCCAAGGCTACAGATCACTATTTACCAAAAGTGATTTTAAATTGGAAGAAATAGTCAATCTATCTAAAAATCACCTCGTTCAATTCATTGTAAACCCCAGTACCAGGAGTAGCCAACTCAGCGAGTTTTAGGCAGAACTTTTCTTTTCCAATGTTTTCTGCTGTGCAGCATTTCAGAAGATCTGAAAATAATGGTTTCAAATCCTGTTCATTTATATCAGAAACCAAACTGTCGTATTGCTCTTCATCAAATTCAAAACCCGTTTCGGTACAATGAAGCTTTAAAAGTCCTTTATCGAAAAGGTAGTTTTCGATTTCTCTTCTTTTGAGCATTCTATTATTTTTGGATTTTTTCAAAAACTTAGTTCTTTGAATTTGAGTGGTTGGAGCTCCACTAGAATTAATATCTCTGTCTTTTAAAATTAATATCTCAACTTCTAGAAATGCTTTATTTAAAACTTGAAGAGCTAAAGCCGAATTTTTTTCTAATTCCGTATTTCCTCCACTGCTTACAAAAAGTGTATCAGGATATGCATTTTCAAATATTTGATTAAATATTCTGGCATCAAACCCTTTTTCTCTCATACCTGAACCAGGCTTTACAAGACCTTCACAATAAATCAACGTTTTGGGAGCTATCAAACCTGTAAGGTCTTCTAAAGCAGTTTCAAATATTGCACTCCAATTCTTTCTTGTCTTAGGGATAGGCACAATGGTTTTTGATCCATTAAAATAATCCGCACTTCCGAAATCCAATACTTGGCATTCATGATTGTAATCCAATTGCAGAGCTCTTAAGAATCCGATGCTATGTGTGCAAATCCAAAGCTGACTATCCTCAGGAATCATTTCGACGATTTCTTTTAGTAGTTTTCTTTGAATTCCAGTGTTCAAATGAAGCTCTGGTTCGTCAATGCAGTAAATGGTTTCTTTGTAAACCTCCTTTCTCAGGTAAATATCTATAAGCATATCGACACATTCTTTTTCTCCTGTGCTTAGCTTATTATAATCAAACTCCCAAGTCTCATTCTTTTTTTTAAAGAAAAGGGTTCCTTTTCCATCCATGATATCGCCAAGGTCAAGGATTTCGATATCCAGACAGTAGGAAATACTTTTATTGAGTACTCCAATTACCTTAGATTTTGCTTCCTCATATCTAAGGTTTTCCTTTTTCAGAATATTATTGAAATGAACATAAAGCCTTGAGTAATTCTGTGTGATTTTATCATCCAGTTGATTCGTAAATCCTGCACCGTCAGTATTGTCCTTTATTTCAGAAACCTGCTCTAGCATCGTTTTTAAAAGATTTGCTGAGTATCTATAAGGTGACCGGAATGAAAATACAGTATTACCAAGAGCTGTATTATTTCTTTTTTCAAATTCACCACTTGGAGCTAATTCGATTCCTTCCTCCAAATAAACCTTAATACTTTGGCCAGGGCTTAATGCGATTGATTTGTCTTTTTTGAAATATTGGACATTACCCCCTTGAGAGCCGACATTACCATAATGCTGAGCATCATAGGTTAAAAAAGAATCCAAAACCGAGCTTTTCCCAGATCCGTTTGGGCCAACTAAAGCAATGATTCTTCCAGGAGAATCTCCCAAATCGATGATTAGATCATCGAATCGCTTGAAATTTTTGATTTCTAACTTAGAGATTTTCATAGCGCTATTTAAAATACCCAAAACTCCTGGTCACATTCACTTCATCATGCCCGATCAATACATACCTCCAAGCCTTTCCGCCATGTTCTTCTGTAAATTCTGAAGCGTATTTGCAATACGTTTCCGCTGCTTTTTTCTTGTCCAAGACCTCTGCGCTTTTCATCTGATCGGCTGCTTTGGTTTCTATCATATAGATCGTATCGCCCGTTTCTACTACAAAATCAGGATAGTATTGCTTTGAATTATTCGCCCAATAGATGCGGAACTGATTTTGTGCCGGACGAAGCCATTTCA
The DNA here is from genome assembly GCA_041688245.1 of Algoriphagus sp. Classification (GTDB taxonomy): domain Bacteria; phylum Bacteroidota; class Bacteroidia; order Cytophagales; family Cyclobacteriaceae; genus Algoriphagus. The sequence goes on along the minus strand of JBDNIP010000152.1, from coordinate 1,069 downwards.
ATACATCTTTGTCATTTTCCAGAATGTAAGCAAAGTCTTTCTCGGTACCGGAGTCAAATTTGTACTCCAAATGTCCTGCTTTCTCAAAACCGGTAAATACCAATTTTGGAATCAAACTCGTCGGCTTGATCACATCTTTATAATGTCTGCGCCCATTTGGTAAAACCGTGAAATTCCAATCCTCAATCTTCACAAATGCCAGCACATTCGGCTTCCCATAGTCCCGCTCACTGATCCGAAAGTGGGTTCGCATCTGCTTGTAAATCTCCGATGCAATGTGCTTGCGGTACTGCTTGATCACTAATCTGAATTGCTCCGTGTCAGGATAGTTGCCTTGAATAAAAGCTAAAGCCTGATGCGTAAGCTTGAAAAGTAATTCGCTGTATTCATCGTAGTCGATCTCTGGATAATTGATCAATTCAGCTACAACCTGATTGGGAAGAGAATCTTTACGAAATGCTCCATGAATCACCCCAATCGAATCGGTACGCCGTTCTCCGGTCAGTTCTACAATCATAATCTCCTCCGAAAGTGGCTTGAAATTAAAGCCCACTTCGGTGAATAAATCAAAATCCTCAAACCAGGCTCTTGCTTCATCTAAGACCAAGTCAATCCGTGGAATCTCAATGACATTTAAGGTGTAATTGGTCACCAATTCATCATAAGCGGCATAAGCCGTTTTGTAGTCTTCTTCCGCAAAAATATCTGTCTGACCTGAAAATAGCTCTTCCCTGACTTTGAACATGACCATCTGCTTCACTTCGGGCTTTGACAAATCAGCTAAACTTCGAACGCCTTCCATCTTTCCTACAATCGGAATCGCATTGATAATCGCCCGCTTGCTATCCAGACCCACTTGGGCTGTGCGACGCTTGGCTTGATCTTCGATTTTTGCAATGATTTTTTCCTCTCGGGTAAACCCAACTTCGGTAAGGGAAGGACTGTAAACCAGTTCAGTCTTGGGTTGTAACTCCGCTTCATCTAGCTCGATGAAAGTCATCTTATTCAATACCGACTCTGGATTCTGTGCTTCTGCAATAACTGATTCAAAATTATCGTGGGCAATCAC
>JBDNIP010000151.1:0-4201 GCA_041688245.1 Algoriphagus sp. | reverse complement strand
TCTACCCAAAAATTATTAAACCCTTTTCCGATCACGATGGTCACCAATTCAAGTTGAAGCAGTTCGAGGATTGCCAGAAAAGTATAAATCACAAAAATTTTGTCAGTCTTATAATTGATGAAATCAGTGAAAGGGACCTGCTTTTTTAGGCTTATTTTTTCCAAAACAAAGTCTTTTTGTTGGGTTATAGTGTATGGATATTGGATCACAGTATGAGCGATCTGATTTTCTCTAGAACCCATTCCTGCCATCGTTCGCTGAAAAACCTTCAGTAATTTATACAAATCCAGATGCTGTATCGCTGCATCTACGTCATCTAGTTTGGTCAAAGCCTGTAACTCCGCTGCAATATTTCCACGTTTTTCTCTGGAAAGACGCTCCGATTCTAGTGTGACTAAATCTCCAACCATAGATTTATATTTTTTGTACTCCAACAGATTTCGAATCAATTCCTCTCTAGGATCAACCTCCTCTCCTATAGGATTGAGCTCAGGCCTTGGAAGAAGCATTCGTGATTTGATTCGCATCAGCGTGGCGGCAAATAGCATAAAATCACTTGCAACTTCAATTTCCATTTTTTCCAGATGATGGATATATTTCAAGAAGTCGTTCGTTATTTTAGCGATAGGGATGTCATAAATATCCAGTTCGTCACGCTCGATGAAAAAGAGCATTAAATCGAATGGTCCTTCGAAGAGTGGTAATTTGATTTCGAAACTCAAGGGATATTTAAATTAATGGTTAGTTTTACAACATGGAAGTCAAATGTATTCAATAAAGGTAAAATTTAATCGAAATACCTGTTGAAAGAGTAAAGACTGTCATACTAGTACTGGTGGACAAACAAAGACCCCAGAGTTATGTTATATTTTCGATGTAATTGAACAATCTGAATGCTTATACAACCAGGAGAATTATTAGCCCAAATCAATAGCCCAGCCGACCTTAAAAAATTTGATACTGATAAATTAGTTCAAATTTGTGACGAATTGCGCCAATTTATTATTGACAATGTATCCGTCTATGGAGGTCATTTCAGCGCAAACTTGGGAGTAGTGGAACTAACAGTAGCACTTCATTATGCACTGAATACGCCTGAAGATCAACTTGTTTGGGACGTAGGCCATCAGGCTTATGGGCATAAAATCTTAACCAGTAGGAGAGATACTTTTCATACAAACAGGATTTATGGCGGTCTTTCAGGATTTCCTAGACGAGAGGAAAGTAACTATGATACATTTGGGGTAGGTCATTCCAGCACCTCTATCTCGGCAGCCCTAGGCATGGCTGTTGCCTCAAAATATAAGAAGAATGATATTCAACATGTTGCCGTAATAGGCGATGGGTCAATGACTGGCGGTATTGCATTTGAAGCTATGAACCATGCTGGTGTAAGTGATACTAATCTGCTGATCATTTTGAATGACAACTGTATGTCAATTGATCCAAATGTTGGAGCACTAAAAGATTATTTGACAGATATCACTACTTCTCGTACCTACAATAAGGTAAAAGATGATGTTTGGAAGCTATTGGGTAAATTCAGTAAGTTCGGCAGCAGTGCTCAAGAAGTTATTTCAAAAGTAGAGAGTGGAATAAAATCTGCACTGTTAAACCAAAGCAACCTATTTGAATCACTTAATCTCCGTTATTTTGGTCCTGTTGATGGTCACGATGTAAATCATTTAGCTGAAATTCTAAAAGATCTTAAAGATATTCCTGGCCCAAAGATCCTTCATTGTGTGACTGTCAAGGGTAAAGGTTATGCACCGGCAGAGAATGGAAATCAAACTACGTGGCATGCTCCTGGCATGTTTGATAAAGTAACTGGTGAAATCTACAAGAAGACAGTAACAAAACCACAAGCCCCAAAATATCAGGATGTCTTTGGGCATACCTTGGTAGAACTTGCAGAGATGAATGATAAGATCATGGGAGTAACTCCTGCCATGCCATCTGGATCATCTATGAATATCATGATGAAAGCAATGCCTGATCGCGCTTTTGACGTAGGTATTGCAGAACAGCATGCCGTAACTTTTTCGGCTGGACTGGCTACTCAAGGTTTAATCCCATTCTGTAACATTTATTCTACTTTCATGCAGCGGGCCTATGATCAGGTGGTCCACGACGTTTGCCTTCAAAACTTACCTGTTGTACTCTGTCTAGATCGAGCTGGATTTGCTGGAGCGGATGGACCTACTCATCACGGTGCTTACGATATCGCTTACTTCAGGTGTATTCCGAATTTGGTGGTTTCTGCTCCAATGAATGAAGAAGAGCTTCGAAATCTCATGTATTCTGGTTCACTTCACAAGGGACCTTATTCGATTCGTTATCCAAGAGGTGCAGGAGTGATGCCAGAGTGGCGCACACCATTTGAGCAAATTCCGGTGGGACAAGGTCGAATAGTGAAAGAAGGTGAAGAAGTGGCTATACTATCTATTGGTCACATTGGCAATTATGTGGTGGAAGCATGTGAAAATCTTGAAAAAGAGGGTTTAAACCCTGCACACTATGATATGCGATTTGTGAAGCCTTTGGATGGAGAATTACTCCACGAGATTTTTGGTAAATTCCGAAAAGTAATTACCGTAGAGGATGGCTGTTTGATGGGCGGATTTGGCTCTGCAGTTATTGAATGGATGACAGATCATGGCTATCAGACTCAAGTGAAAAGACTAGGTATTCCTGATGAAATAATCCAGCATGGCGAGCAGATTGAATTACATCGCGACTGTGGATTTGATCCAGAAGGAATCGCAAGGACAGTCAGAAATTTTTCGAATGTCTCCAAAATTGCCTGATTAAAATTACTTGGATGTCTGCAATACATTTTTCTGATAAAGGGATGGGTCAGCCTATTGTCTTTATTCATGGATTTTGTGAAATCGGGGCTATGTGGGATGCTATTGCATACCCACTTGCCTCAGATTTTCATGTTTTTTATCCTGATTTACCAGCATTTGGTAAAACCCCAATGACCTCGAATCACATTACCTTGGAAGAGGTCGCTGTACAGCTTGAAGAATGGATGGAGGAGCAGAAGATTGAAAATCCTGTTGTAATCGGCCATTCCTTAGGTGGGTATGTAGCCTTGGCACTTTTAGAACTTATGGGTAACCGAATCAAAGGTTTGGGATTGATACATTCAACAGCTTTAGCAGATGATGAAGAGAAAAAGAATTCCCGAAACAAAACCATCACCTTTGTCAAAAAGCATGGGGTTGGCAAGTTCGTAACTGCTTTCGTCCCACAACTTTTTATGGCTTCTACTCGAACTCAATTTGAAAAAGAAATAGATTTAACAGTAACCCAATCCAAGGAATCAAGTCTTATCGGTTTGATTGCATACTCACAAGCCATGCGTGACAGAAAATCACGACTTCAGTTTCTTTGGGATTATAAAGGACCAAAATTATTGATTGCAGGAACTGAGGACGGTGTAGTAAAGATCGAAGAAAGTCGCCTTCAAAAGGGTGCTTTCACAGCATACCATGAATTAGAAGGTATTGGCCATATGGGTCATGTGGAGCGAAAAGAAGCGGTAATTGAGATTTTAAGCAAGTTTATGACGCTCGACTCTCAATAATTTCCTTTACTGCCTTCAATAAATCAGCTACTTTTTCCAGGTAAGGAAAAATCGTTTTTCGGTCAAAGTCAAAAAGTAATTTTAAATTCAAATGGGACTTAGGCTACGCTCGAATACTTCAAAATAAACAAGTTCGAAGCGCAGGTGCTTTCTGCAAAAGTTTCTTCTCGCAGGTGATGTTGATCCAGCCTATTTTAAAAATCTTTTATGATTCCAGTACAATAATTGTCGCTATCATATTTTAAAGTATATATGAAACGCTCCATAGCGTATTACTTAAAAGTTCTTTCTAGCATCCCCATCAACTTCTCTAAATACTCCTGATCCACTAAATCAAAATCATTCAGCTCGTCACTGTCCACGTCCAGCACCATTACCACTTCGCCTCCTTTAAACACAGGCACCACAACCTCAGATTTGGATGCGGCACTGCAGGAAATATGCCCCGGAAAGATCTCAACATCAGGTACCAATTGTGTCTTCTTTTCTTCCCAAGCTGTTCCACAAACACCTTTGCCCAGATTGATTCGGGTACAAGCTATCGGACCTTGAAAAGGTCCTAGCACCAATTGATTCCCTTTCACTAAGTAAAACCCCACCCAGAAAAAT
>JBDNIP010000150.1:0-3508 GCA_041688245.1 Algoriphagus sp. | reverse complement strand
CTCTCGAGTTTTCTAATAATTTGCTCTCAAATCAGGGGACTGACATATCTCCCTTCTTTAATACCACCTCAGCCCAAAGTCTGGAAGATGGTGGTGATAAAACTGAGTGGTTTTATTTTGACTGTGAATATGTCCAAGGAAAGTATTGTAGTTCTGTTACGAGTGATTCTTAGTGCGGTAAAGCGAAGGAAAAGCCAAGGGGAAATTGTTAAAGTTAATATTTATGAAATCCAGCTCAGATATTAGTTCTGAGCTGGAATATTTTGATGAGGATGAAACAGACTAGATTCTATTTAAGAAATAAATTAGTTTTAATGCTTATTGCTGTTTTATGTCTATGGTCCTGCAATGAGCCAGAAAAAAAGAAAGTTATTTTTAAGACCTCTATTCAGTCGAAATTCATTCATACGGGCAATTCTCTTGGCCAATTTTACTACTTTAATCAGGTAAGAAACGACTCTTTGTTTCTTTTCAATGTATATAATCATTCCCTAGAGGTCGTGGATCTTCGAGTAGATTCAGTCATCCATTCTTTTAAATTTGACTTCAATGGGTTAAATTCAGTAAATGATATCAGCAGCTTTTATTTTCACAACCAAGACTCCATTTTCTTAGCTGAAGAAAATTCTGCTATTGTTTTAGTAAATGGTATTGGGGAAGTAAAGAAAAGGTACAGAGATTTTGAAAATAGTTTGGAGGCTAGCGAGAGAACTAAATTATATGATAACCAGGCCTCCCTTAGATTTGCTTCACAGCTATTATATCATTCGGCAAAGGAAGAAATTTTCCTCTATTTCATGAGTTTCGACCAACCAAAGAAAAGAAGAATATTTGCTTCTTATTCACTGTCAACTGGTAAATCTAAATCCATACCCATCCACTACCCCGCCGAGTACCTAGGGTTACAACTCGACTTAAGTAAGCTGTTTTTAACCTCCGCTACAATAGATGCAGAGGGCTTTGCCTATGTTTTCTCTGATAGTCCCATGATATACAGATTCAATTTTCAAAATAGGAATGTCACTTCTGTTGAGGCGAATCCACCTTGGGAGAAGACTGTGGCAGATCCTATTCCCTTTGGTGAAATGAGTAATGAAGAAAAGCGGTTCTTCATGGCGAACAATCCCTTCTATTATAAGATTTATTTTGACCCTTATCGGGATTTATATTATCGATTAAGTAGTCCCCCAAGATCAAATTCAAATGAAGATGACTTTCATTATGTGAACTATAATAAGATTTTGGTATCCGTGCTAGATAAAGATTTTCGACATATCTCCGATTTTCTTTTACCCAAGGAGAACGTCTATAATGTTGGCTTTTCTTTCGTTACTTCTGAAGGTTTATGGATCAGCTACAACAGCAAGAATCAAACTGATGAGCAATTCATTAAAGGGGATTTGATAAAAGTGGAAGAAATAGTTCATTGATTATTTTTCGAGGTTTGTTTCTTATTTCAAAAAGTCATTTAAAGCCAAAATACTTTATTAATAAAACCTCGATACCCTGGGGGATTTTTTTGGTCTCAACCCATTCAAACTTAGATTTCCGCTTTTTGCACTAGAATTTTAGGAATTTGTTAACATATTAAACAATAAATGGTTATAAATTGTACTTTTCCTTCAAACCAAAAATAAAATAACTAATTATCATTTACTTAACTAGGTTTACTAAAAATTTTCAACCAAAAATTAGGATTCTTGAAACCGGGGGGGCATCTTTAGTTCAAGTTCAATGCGCGGAGAGCTTTTTAATTAATCTTAAACTCTCAAAAATTTCAATTATGAAAAAAAGCTTAAAAAAATCACTTTTCGCAGGGATTGTTCTGTTAACCCTTTCAACCCCATTTAATTTATTTGCAGGATACGCAGGATGGGATTACAAATCCACAGAAAGTTTTGATCGGATGGATGGTAGGACTTATTTGGTATCTCATTGTGAGGATAAGATTGGCGATGATTGTACTACTCCATATAGTGCTACAAGGTTCGATGTATCAATAGTAGTAGAATTGCTAGAAGGATACGGAATTTTAAAAAGATTTTAAATGAAGTTTTCAAATTTACTAAATAGGGGTTGTCATTTGTCAGCCCTTATTTTATTTCTATCTTCATGTTCTTGTTCGGAAAAAAATGATGAATTTTTTTATAGTGAGTTTACTCAATTAGACAGTTTAGAAATTGCGCTTCCTTTGGAATATCTCCAAATAACAAATTGGACTACATATAATTCAAATGAAAAAAAGATTCTCGTGGAATATGGATTAAATAGTGAAGGAAACCTTCTTATCCATCAGATCGATTTTGATAAAAAGACATATTTAAATCCTATATATATTAATCGAGAGGGGCCCGATGGGTTCAATTCATTTGGTGCGTCAGTATTTTTTAAATCAGAAGATTCCATATATGTTTTCCCTTCTTCTAAAGATTCCTTTTTTCTATATAATTCAAAGGGAATTAAATCTAATGAGTATAAATATAATTCTTTGAATAATGATAGATATTACAAGAATAGTTATTATTCGAGTACTGCAATTTTCGATCAATTATTAATGATGACCACAGTGGACGACACTAGATATGATGATCCAGAATTTCTGAAAAAAGTTTCTCCGGTACAATTATATGATCTGCGTTCTTCTTCCTTTATAGATAGACTAAATTTTCCAGATTTCGTTAAAGGAAAATATATGCCTTCAAACATTTCAGGCGCTACGATTTCTCAAATCGATAAGGACAATATCCTTATTAATTACAGTTTTTCAGATTCAATCTATATTTATAATGTCAAGGACAAATTAATGATGAGCTTGTATTGTGGATCGACTAGTTTTGGTAGTCCTAGGCTTCTTGACTATGTGCCAAATAGATATCAGTCTTTGGAATATATTTCGAAGGAAGTAGATTACGAATCAGCATTCTTTCATAGAGAGAAAATATTTAGAGTAGTCTCACATTTATTGGATAGTAAATACTATTCATACGGCCCACTTGAGATTGTACAAAATGAATTTAGAGTGGTTTCTTTAGTAGAAATGAATTTGGATACCAAAAAACTAAAGTATTTTAAAATGCCAACTGCAAAATATTTCGTCTTTCAAGGAAATCACCTATTTGTTGGTGGTGTCTCTGTTCGTGAAGAAAACGGAGAAATTTATAGAAAATTTTATAAGTACTCACTTGACTGATCGAAAAACTTTAGAGCTACCATGTTAGAGAAGATTCATCTGATAGATCTCCTCGAAGGCTTAATCACCCAAAAATCCCTGAATGTTTTGAGGATTTTTCTGTTTCAGCCTCTTTAAGCTGTTTATCAGTCAAATAAACTAACAGAATAGAAGTCTTCTATAAAGCTCATAACCACTAAGTCTGTCTCTATTTTGAGATGAGCTTTGTATTTTGCATGGGGTTGAGCTATCTTTTGTGAGGAATAGTTCATGGTATTTCCAGCGACTTGCACCTCCGTTACTGAGTGGCATAGCATTTTCATCTGCTTTTCTGTGGAT
>JBDNIP010000149.1:0-1245 GCA_041688245.1 Algoriphagus sp. | reverse complement strand
GATCTCGCATTCCCCACAAAATCTAAGACGGTTAAGCAGTCCTTATTATCTGCCAATCGAAGTCCTCTTCCTAGTTGCTGAAGAAATACAGTTAAACTATCCGTGGGCCGAAGAAATAGTACGGTGTCTATTTCAGGAATATCAACTCCTTCATTGAAAATATCTACGACAAAGAGGTAATTAATATCCTTATTTCTAAGCCGATTTCTAATCTCACTTCTATTATCAGTCCTGCTGCTCACCAAATAGTCTGCCTTGAATCCTGCCAAGTGGAATTTTTCTGCCATAAATTGAGCATGTTCTTGACTCACACAAAATCCCAAAGCGCTAACCTCTTGGATATCGGTAAGATATCTGTCTAGGGTTTTTATGATGTGATTGACTCGAAGATCATTGCTTGTATATAAGTTGGTCAGCTCAGAAGGAGCATATTTCCCTTTAGTCCAACTTACTTGAGATAGATCGACATTGTCAGAGATCCCGAAATAATTAAATGGGGATAGTAATTTCTGATTCAGTGCCTCAGGTAATCGAATCTCAGCGGCTATATGATCACAAAAATCTTCCAGAATATCTGCCCCATCCATTCGCTCCGGCGTAGCTGTTAAGCCTAGTAATATTTTCGGTTCAAATCTATGTAGGATAGGGCGGTAGCTATCGGCAGCTATATGATGGACTTCGTCCACAATAATAAAATCAAAGTAGTTCTCAGATAAAGCTAAATCTTCTAATCGATTGTTTAGCGTCTGGACCGAAGCAAAAACATGCTTGTATTCAGTAGGTTCGATTCCGTCTACCCAAAGCTCTCCAAAATTATTATCCTTGAGCACTCCTCTAAATGCCCCTAAGGATTGTTGCAAAATCTCTTTTCTATGCGCTACAAATAAAAGTTTTGCGGTAGGATTTAACCTATAAAATCGCTTGAAATCAAAAGCAGCGATTACTGTTTTTCCTGTTCCGGTTGCAGCAACAATTAGGTTTCTAAATCTTCCATGTACAGACCGCTCTGTTTCTAGCTTCTCTAGAATTTCCTCTTGAAAAACGTAAGGTTTTATATCAAAAAATCCTAAATCTATGGTGGTTCCTTCTCCACCAAATCGCCCTTGCTTCAAAGCAACTTTTAATTTTTCAGAATGGCGTTGATGATCATAGGTTTCGAAGTCTTTACTACTCCAATAGGTATCAAAAGTGTTCTTTGCAGTTTCTAGCACATGAGGAATTTCCTTGTTTGTGAGTTTCACATTC
>JBDNIP010000148.1:0-6882 GCA_041688245.1 Algoriphagus sp. | reverse complement strand
TATTTGTGAGTGAGTTTTCATTTCCTGTTATTTATTTAATCAATCAGTCAGGGGAAGTGCTGGATACGTACAATCTTTATCGGGAAAATCTTTGGCAAATGCCGAAGGAGGGATTTTCGAATTTTGGTTTGTACTCGGGATACGGTCTAGAATTCAGCTATATGTCGAATCGAAATAGCTTTATCGTTGCCTTAAAGCAGTTTGATCTTTGGTATTTTGTGGATGACAAAAGTGAGTTCCCAATACTTGCAGAGTTTAGCTTAGAAACTAAGGATTTTACAAACCTATTTGGAACTTATCCAGGCGTATACGGCTCTAAAGAAAATTACCTTCTTCCATTTTATTTGAGTCATCCCATCTTAGAGATATCAGGTGATAAAATTATTGTTAGCTTTTTGCTAGATCATAATCTTTATATCTACGATTTGGAAGGAAATCACCTTGACACTAAAATTGCAAGCATTAGACAATTTCAGCTATCCAAACCTTTACGCTACGACATGAATGATTTTGATGAGCAAGGTATGAGCGAATATAGTACTAGAGGCTCTTTTTTCACAGATTTTTTCTATGTGAAAAGCACAGGTAATTACGTCAGGATTTTCAATAAGTGCATAACTAATTCAGAGGGGTTTTGTAAATCTAGAACGCTGTATACTTTGATATTTGATGCGGATCTAAATCTAATCGAAGCGAAGGAAATCGGATCTGATTATGAACCTCGCTACTTTAGCTTTCAAACTGGGTATAGAAATGGATTTATATCTAAACTCAATCAGCCCTCAAATGATGATTTATTTCCACTGAATACTTTCTTCAATTTAGACTAACCCAATTTTATGCTCAGAATTACTTTGAAACTATTGGCGACCTTTCTCTTTTTTTATAAGCCTTCTTTAGGATTCGGACAGAGTTAAATAAGAGAGCTGAATTTGACATTAGAAAATTTGTATCACGCAAATGAAAATACAAGTCTGACACGACTGTATTTTCTAGACGATAGCAAAACCATTGGTTATCGCTGGGGCAACCAATCTCCGAAGGACTTGGTCTTGCTCAGTAGATCTCGTCTGATGATAGATAGTCTACACCTAGGAAAACAATATAACAGTTGGTTGATTGTACATTCAATTTTTCAAGAAAGTCCAACAGAGCTTCTAGTCATTCATAGTTCTGGTACGAATGTAGTAAAAATCGCTGAAAGCTCATTTTTATTGAATCCCAATTTGCCCAATTCTGGTTTGCCTCCAATAGCCTCTGACTTTATCGATGGGCATGAACTCATTCCTCTTGGAAAATTCACGATTGGATACAAGGTAAATCCTAAAAAATGGTTGACATCGCCTGATTACTGGGTGTATGATTGGGAAAAAGAAAGATTTGCTATCTATGAAGATTCAAAATTTCCTGAACAATCGAATAATCGCTATTGGAAGATTGGATCTGGTTTAGACCCCGAACCCTTCAGTACTTACAATCACTTTACTTATTTCATTTCGAAAACCCAAGAGGGATTTCTTTTTAATCTCCCCTTGAAGAATAGGTTCGTGATCCATAATGCTAAAATGGGGACTATGCAGAGTTATTCATTTCCAGTATTGTCAAAGAAAGGCGATGCATGGTTTGTGCTTTATGACCGACATTGGAATCGGTTTTTTCCAGTGCTCCAACAAAGGAAAAATTATAAAATATATGCCTTGGATCAGGAGTTGAATACCTATCAATTGCTGGCGACTTCAACCGAGCAACCTCTGGAAGTAAATAAAGGAAGTGTATACATCAGAAAATTTTTGTACAAGGAAAAAAAGAAAGGCTGGTATTTTGACCACCATTTGATTGATTTGTATCCGAAGCTAAATTAAAAAATAAGAAAAATCATTTAGTCAATTTCATTCAAAATATCCTCGATCTGCTTTTTGAATGTTGGGACTATTATTTCTAGAAGCTCCCAAACTGCCCACAAATCCACCCTATGTAATCATAGATGAATTTATCTCAAAGCCCTGCAATCTTTTTCTACTCGATTTCCGGATTTCGATCAGAAAATCTTTTATCAAGATTCTTAGTAGCTTCTCCGATTACTTCAAAATTTCTGATTCATGCATCTTGGATAAGCGTACTTTCTAAAAATCTACTTTCATCTATACCCGCAGGGTAGCCCTCGATTTTTTCGAGACATTCAAGAATGTGCAACAGATAAACTTGTTGATCTTTCATTAGTATATCTGAACTAAATCACTTTCTATATAGGGCTTGATCAATTTATTCAACGATCTGTAGGTGATTAAATCCACTCGAAGGTTTGGCTCATCCGCAAGCTGCTGCTCAAGCCCAATTAGCCCCAATAAATCAATCTGACCATCAAGGTCGATCAATATATCCAAATCACTTTTATCACTTTGCTCATTTCGAGCATAGGAGCCAAAAATACCAATGTAGTTTAGTCCATAAGGCTTTGTAATGCATAGGATTTTTTTCTTGCTCAAGACTAATCCTATTTAAAAATAGAGAATTCTTTTCAATTCAATTCATACCTTGAAAATCTAACTATGCTGATAACTCCAATTCAACAAACTTAACACCTCCCCAAAAGCTTCAGCAGATTTCAATTGCTCATCACTGACATCTTTATCCAAAAGACGGAGAAGTAAAAGCCCATAGACTCCATTGAGACAAATTTGGATTTCATTGCCGAGGTCAACTCCGTCAGCTTGTACGATCGCTGCTAAGATAAACGGTTTGGCTTTCGAGTAAGCTTGGAAGTAGGTTTTATCGGTTTTGAGTAGATCCCAATGTAACTGCGCCAGTTCCATTACTACTTGTTTCAACTCGGCTAAATGACCTTTCACCATGATTCCTTCGGCCTTCATTTGCTTGGACAAGTCTGCAAACCAAGTCGAGATTTCTATTTTCTCATCCTCAGAAACAGGATATTTTGATACAACATACTGATCTATTTCTGTCCGGTTGCCTTGGTAAGATCGAATCAAATCTTCCATTTGGTACATGTAGATGAGGTATTCAGCGATGTTTTGTGACTTTTTGCTTTCGGCGACTGACTGCATTGTACTGGATTTTGAAAGTTTAAATATAGTACATACAACTGGTCCAAGACTTCGGTCTTGGACCTTGACAAATGCAGACTTTGGATTGCTTTTAGGTTTTTAGGCTGAAGAAAAATCGAAAGGCGTACTCCAAGCAATAAAATTCATAATTCCATATAACCAAGTCTCAATTATCAGGTTCATTAAATAAAGAGAGCGATATTGAGATTTTATCAATCATTTTATACAGTTAGAATTAGTATGTTATCCTGTTTTGATAGCGAAATAAGCTATGGATACAAGTCTGAAGGCTTACGTTACCAGAAAATCAAACAAAGGATGGACATAAGTTTAAGACCTGCGACCAATGAGAATGCAGATGGGTATGGATTCAACTCCGAAGATTTGACTCAGGTTGGTAATGGTTCTCATAAATTGCATTTGAAACTTGATAATTGATTTTCTCTATTCTCGTTTATCCTAGTTATTTATTACTTTTGCGACCGAAATGAATATGAAAAACATCAGAAATTTCTGTATTATCGCCCACATCGATCATGGGAAAAGTACATTGGCAGATAGATTATTGCAAGAAACTGATACGATAGCGGATCGGGATATGCAAAATCAGTTATTGGACAATATGGATCTTGAGCGCGAGCGAGGCATCACAATCAAGTCGCATGCGATCCAGATGAAATACACTTTTGAGGGAGAAGAATATACGCTCAACTTGATTGATACCCCTGGTCATGTTGATTTTTCTTATGAGGTTTCCCGGTCTATTGCTGCCTGCGAAGGAGCTTTGTTGATCGTCGACGCATCACAAGGAGTTGAAGCGCAGACGATTTCCAATCTATATTTGGCATTGGGTCACGATCTTGAGATTATCCCGGTATTGAATAAAATTGATCTTCCCGGTGCTGATCCTGAAGCTGTCGCTGATGAGGTGATTGATTTGATCGGTTGTGATCGTGAGGATATTATTTTGGCCTCTGGTAAAACCGGATTAGGAATCAAAGATATTCTCAAAGCTGTTATTAATCGTATTCCAGCCCCGAAAGGTGATCCAGAAGCGCCACTTCAAGCAATGATTTTTGACTCGGCCTATAATTCTTTCCGTGGGGTAGAGGTTATTTTCAGAATTTTTAACGGAACAATGAGCAAAGGAGATAAAATCAAATTTGTCAATACTGGTAAAGAATACGAAGCGGACGAAATAGGTATTTTGGGACTTAACCAAATTCCTCAACATACTATGGCCGCCGGTAATGTGGGATACTTAATCTCAGGAGTGAAAGTTGCCAAAGAAATTCAAGTTGGAGATACGATCACGCACGTCAAACGTCCATGTGACGCAGCAATTCAAGGTTTTGAGAATGTGAAACCAATGGTATTTGCGGGAATCTATCCGGTGGAGACTACAGACTATGAAGAACTCCGTTATTCTATGGAAAAACTTCAGTTGAACGATGCTTCATTAGTGTGGGAGCCGGAAACTTCCATGGCTTTGGGCTTTGGATTTCGTTGTGGATTCTTAGGAATGCTGCACATGGAGATTATCCAAGAGCGGTTAGAGCGAGAGTTTAATATGACTGTCATCACAACAGTACCATCAGTACAGTTTAAGGCGCTGATGACCGACGACACCATTCAGATTATTAATGCCCCTTCGGATATGCCTGATCCAACTCGGATGAAGCATATTGAGGAACCTTATGTGAAGGCTTCTATTATTACAGCCGCTGAATATGTGGGTGCAGTGATTACGCTTTGCATGGATAAGCGAGGTCAGATTAAGAACCAGGTTTATCTGACTTCCGAGCGAGTGGAGTTGTCCTTTGATATCCCCTTGGCAGAGATTGTTTTTGACTTTTTTGATAAATTAAAGACAATATCAAGAGGATATGCCTCCTTGGATTATGAATTGATCGGGTATCAGATATCACACATGGTGCGATTGGATGTGATGCTTAATGGCGAGCCTGTGGATGCTTTGTCAGCGGTAGTTCATCGAGACAAGGCTTACGATTGGGGTAGAAGACTCTGTGAAAAGCTGAAAGAATTAGTTCCTCGTCAGATGTTTGAGATTGCAATCCAAGCTGCGATCGGGCAAAAAATAATCGCGCGTGAGACTGTAAAGGCAATGCGTAAAAACGTGTTGGCGAAGTGCTACGGTGGGGACATCTCCCGAAAGCGCAAACTCCTAGATAAGCAGAAAAAAGGCAAGAAGCGGATGCGACAAGTTGGAAACGTAGAAGTTCCCCAAGAGGCATTTATGGCGGTATTGAAGCTGGACTAGTTTTATTTATGATTTACGAAGGACGATTTACGAGGTTGAAATGAACTTTAGGCCTTATTTTATAATAAGTAGGCTTTGTTTTATAAATTTAATTTCAAGTTTAATTTCTTAAATATGAATTGTGACTTATGGGTTTCAATTGCCTTTTGCTCCTAATTTTAAATAGGGACATTTTCTTATGATAATTGTATAAAGGAATTGCAATATGAAACAGGAAATGATCAGAAGGACAAAGCAGTTTGCAATTGATGTTTGGCATTTGTGTTCGAAATTACCTCACTCTAGAGAATATAATAGTTACGTAAATCAGGTGATCAGAAGTTCTAGTTCCGTTGCAGCTAATTACAGAGCAGTCGGAAGAGCCAAATCAAAAGCTGATTTTATTAACAAATTGAAAATTGTAGAAGAAGAAGCCGACGAAAGTCAATTCTTTCTTGAAGTGATAGGGGAAATAAATACCAATTTGGAGTTATCTCCCGAAATTGCTCGATTAATTAAAGAAGCAGATGAACTAGTAGCAATTATTGTTTCTAGCTTAAAGACAGCAAGATCTTCTAACTCTTAATTCTCAAACTAATGATTTTATACCCAAGGACCTTGTAAATCCCAAATCCTATACCGTAAATCAAAGGTTGGAATTTAGATGTTTTAATTCTTAAAGCAGCGATTGGAGTTCCTATTGAACTCGTAACTCGTAAATCCCAAATTGTAAATCAAATGATCTTAATCGACGGAAAAAAAACATCAGCTGAAATCAAAGAAGAAATAAAAACTCGAGTGGAGCAAATCAAAGCGGAAGGTGGAAAGACCCCTCATTTAGCGGCAATTCTGGTGGGATATGATGGAGCAAGTCAGACTTACGTGGGAGCTAAGGTAAAGGCCTGCGAGTATGTAGGATTTGAGTCAACTTTGATTAGGCTGGATGAGACCGTATCTGAGGAAGAGTTGCTTCGAAAGATTGAAGAGATCAATCAAAATGCTAAGATAGATGGATTGATTGTGCAGCTTCCGCTTCCCAAGCATATTTCTGTGGAGAAAGTTACCAGTAAGATCAAGCCGGAAAAAGATGTGGATGGATTTACGCCGGTAAATATTGGCCGGATGGCTTTGAATTGGCCCGCTTATGTATCGGCAACCCCTTATGGAATTATAGAATTGCTGAAGCGCTATGAAATAGAAACATCAGGTAAGCATTGTGTAGTAATCGGAAGAAGCCATATTGTGGGTAGTCCGATGAGTATCCTGATGGCCAGAAATGGCTATCCGGGAAATGCGACAGTTACCTTGACGCATAGCAGAACCAAGAATCTAGAGGAAATAGCTCGGACAGCCGATATTTTGATCGTGGCTTTGGGCAAGCCTGAGTTTGTGACTGCTGATATGGTCAAGGTGGGCGCTGTAGTGATCGATGTAGGAATCCACCGCGTAAAGGATGCTTCCAAGGCATCTGGGTTTAGATTGATCGGGGATGTGAAGTTTGACGAAGTGGCAGAAAAAGCCTCGGCCATTACGCCAGTTCCGGGTGGAGTAGGACCG
>JBDNIP010000147.1:0-9538 GCA_041688245.1 Algoriphagus sp. | reverse complement strand
GAGTAAAACTAAAACTCTGAAAAAATATGCTCCAGTTAGCTCAAAATGAACATTTCAACGCCTTTCTGAAAACTACCCCCCTTTTGAACCATCAATGATACATCACCTAGGGAGATACAGGGAAATTTCCAAATACTCATTTCTAAGCCGATTAATTTCCATAAACGAAATTTTGTCGGACGCCAGTAATTAATTATGATACTTTTCACCCTACTACGGTCTCGAGGACTCAGTCCTAAAGACAAGTCAGACTTAAATCATAAATTCGGTTCCCAAAGCAAGTCAAGGGGTAGGCTATTCAGAAATTTATTTTGGCACGTGCAATCAACTGGATACACATAAAAATCAAAGACTTGTACTTCCTGCTCTCAATCGTTCCACTGCTTTGATTTCTATTGGTAGAGGATCGCCCAATAGCATTGAGCCTTCCTCAGTGATGACGTATCCGTCTTCCACCCGAATCCCACCAAAATCCCGATAGAGCGCAAGTTTTTCGTAGTCAATGTACTCGCAGTGTAAATTTTCTGCCTGCCAATGATCGATCAGTTGTGGAATAAAATAGATTCCGGGTTCGATGGTAATCACAAAACCTTTTTCCAGTTCTTTTCCCAACCGGAGTGACCTGAGGCCGAACTGACTGCTTTTTTTAAGGTCTTCCGTATATCCCACATATTCTTCTCCCAAATCCTCCATATCATGGACATCCATGCCCATCATATGTCCCAAACCACATTGGAAAAACAGAGCGTGGGCTCCTTGATTTATGGCATCATCCAAGTTTCCTTTCATAATTCCTAGGTGTTTTAGACCTTCAGCAAGCTTTTTGCAGGCCAAGAGATGAACTTCCTTAAACTTAACTCCTGGTTTCAAAGCTGCGACGGCGGTTTGATAGGCATTGAGAACGATTTGATAGATTTCTCTCTGGCTATCTGAAAATCTGGATCCAACGGGAATGGTTCGAGTGATGTCACCGGCATAATTCATGGTTGACTCAGCACCAAAATCTCCCAAAAGCATTTTCCCATTTTCCAGGGTATTGGAATAGTTATGATTGTGAAGAATCTGCCCATCAGTGGTAATAATAGGCGGAAACGATAAACTCCCACCAGCCGATAATGCCTCTCCGGTCACTAAGCCCAGAAGTTCATATTCCTTCATTCCTGGTTTGGCTTCTATCATTAGCCTTTTATGCATCTTCACACTAATGTTCACCGCCTTCGTGAGCTCCTGGATTTCATCTTCGGACTTAATTGATCTTAGGGATACAACTGCATTAATCAAATCAACAGAAACAAGGGAATGAATCTCTTGAAGGGATTTACTTAGCCATCCGGCAAGTTTTTGAGAATTTTCAGGTCTGTAAGGAGGCAGGAAATGAATTTTCTGATTGGTCACCGAAGCTAAATAGTCAGGAATTTCGCTTTTTGCTTTTGTTTTCCCAACTCCAACAGTTGTTGACAAATCCGAAAGAGGAGGATAACATCCTTGCCAAATCGTTTCTTCAGTAGTCAAATTATCCCCAAACACTATATCGATATCCTGATCAATGTCAATCACAGCGGTAAGTCCAGGCATATTCAACCCGAAAAAATAAAGGAATGTACTGTCCTGCCTAAAGGGATACCAGTTGTCTTTGAAGTTGACACTGCTTTCATCATTCCCCAAAAAAAGCAAGACACCGAACCCTATTTTCCTTTTTAATTGATTCCTTCTTTCAATATAGGTTTCTTTTGGAAACGTCTTCATTTACATGCTAATTAACTATTGTGCACATTTATACAGGGGCAATAGATATCAAGTTCCTCTTTTCCTATTAAATGGGATTACAATGGGATTTCTTCCCAATTGGGCAAAGTAGGTCTGCATGCAAGGGACTCCTGGATAATAGTTAAAACTCTTTGCCTCTCCGACCCAACCAGCGGCAACCTCGGTGCCCGTACGTGTTCGGTACCCAATCCAGTGGCAACCTCTGCCAATTTGATGTATTGAACCAATTTTGAATGAATATCCAATTCCAAAAGTGGGAAAAACCATCGATTAATTTTCAAAGCTTCCTTGTATCTACCCTGCTCCATCAAGTTATAGATGGCGACCGTCTCAAACGGAAAGGCACATACCAAGCCGGCTACCCAGCCATCTGCACCAAGTGCCAAACTTTCATAGGCAAGGGTATCAACACCGCAGAGAATTTTAAATCTGTCGCCAAATCGATTGATCATTTTGGTCACGAGTGAAAGGTCCCTTGTTGATTCCTTTACGGCTTGGATATTTTTAACCATTTCCAACTCCTCGAACATATCCAAGGTCACCAAAATTTTATAATCTACCGGATTATTATAAATCATAATGGGAAGGTCAGTGGATTGGGCAATTTTCTTGAAAAAAGTAACGGTTTCTCGATCATCTGCCTTGTATCTCATTGGAGGAAGTACCATTAAGCCTTCAATGCCACTTTCATTAGCAGTCTTCACGACCTCAAGCGCTTCTTTTGTGGATTGTTCCGCGATGTTGAGGACAACCGGAATTTTCCCTTCCAACACTTCTAAAGTTGCTTTGATCAAGGTTGATTTTTCGCGTCTTGTCAACGTACTGGCTTCTCCCAAGCTGCCACCCAAGATGATGCCATGCACTCCTGCCTCCATCTGAGTCAGAATATTGGACTGGAATGACTTGATATCAAGCTCATCATCAGACGTAAACTTGGTTGTTACAGCGGGAAAAACTCCTTTCCAATTTATCATGGTTTTTCTATTTAGTTTATAGGTTTTGGTTTAGTAGAAAATTCAAATTTTTTCTTTACATGAATTGATTGAAATTATCATCCAGTCCTTTTTTATCTTCCGCCAGGTGGTAAACTTCTTAGCCAGAAGGTTTTCATAGTCTCTCTGAGGTGGAGGGAGGTATTTTCACGTTCATTGATCCCATGTGCACGCATTGGATAAGACATCATGGAAAACTGTTTGTTGTATTCGATCAATTTATCAACCAACATTTCAAAACTTTGGTAATGGACGTTATCATCGGCCGTGCCATGGATGATCATAAGTTCTCCCTGCAAGTTTTCCACATAGGTGATTGGAGAACCGTCTCGATAACCTTCCTGATTATCTTCCAAAAGTCCCATATATCGCTCCTGATAGGTAGCATCATAAAGCCGTTGATCAGACACGAATGATACTGCCAAACCTGCTTTATAGATTTCCGGATAGCGGAACATCACATTGAGGGTCATCTGCCCTCCTCCACTCCAGCCCCAAATACCTACTCTGGAGGAATCTATAAAGTCATAAGTTTTTAGAATTTGCTTTGCCGCATTCATCTGATCATAGGAAGCCAGTATTCCAATCTGTCCATAAATAGATTTACGCCATTCCCTTCCTCTCGGAGTTTTCGTTCCTCTATTATCTATGCTTATAACTACATATCCCAGGCGGGCCATATAATGATGCCATAAATCTCCTCCCATCCATGAATCTTGAACAGTAGATCCCGCAGGCTCACCGTAGACATAAAATAAAAGTGGGTATTTTTGGTTTGGGTCAAAATCCTTAGGCCTTATCATCCATGCATCTAATTTCACATCTCCAATATCCACTTTGAAAAACTCCTTCGGACTCAGTCCCAATGCCGAATATTTAGTCTTTAATTCTTGGTTTTCTTCCAAAACCCTGATTTTTTCATGCTTTGGTAAGCTCACCAAGGCATAAACGGGTGGAGTGGTTGTATTTTGAAAGGTATGAATTGCAAATTTCGAATCTATTGAAATCTGATAAGCATTTTGTCCTGACAGTTCCGTCGGGGTGATCCGTTCTGCTTTTCCGATTTTACGAAGTGAACTTCGATAGAGGTACCGCTGAGTAAAATTTTCAGGGGAAGCTATGTAATACACGAACCCACTTGCAGGGTCGATATAACTAATGCGCTCTACATCAAAGTCTCCTTGAGTAACCAATTCGCTTTTTTTCCCATCTCTGGAAACTTTGTATAAATGAAGCCAGCCATCCCTTTCGCTACTCCACGTAAAAAACTTCTCATTTTCCAGCCAGCGTATATTGTCATGCATTTCCAAAAAGGCAACGTCTTCCTCGACTAAGATTTTTGACAAAGCCATAGTTTTAATATCTCCAGTCCACACCGTGTTTTTATTTTGAGATCGATTCAACTGTTGCACCATCACTTCCTGAGAATTTGGGATAAATTCCATTCTAGCTAGATAGTTATTTCTAGGGTCTCCTGGAAAATCAAACCATTTTGTTTCTCCACCTTCAATAGAGACTACTCCAATTTTAACAGCTGAAAGTGATTCCCCAACTTTAGGATAGGGCATAGGGATCGGTTTCGAGTAGATTGAATCAATATTATTGATCAAATAAAAAGTACCCACATTTTTGGTATCCGATTGCCAATAGGCAATATTTTTTCCGTCTGAACTCCATCTAAATCCATCTCTGCAACTCAACTCCTCCTCATATACCCAATCAAACGTACCGTTTATGGTAAATTCCCCGCCGTCTAAGGTGACTCTTGTGATTTCACCTGATGCAAGTGATTCCACAAAGATGTTGTTTTCACTAACATAAGCCACTTTTGTCGCATCAGGAGAGAATTTGGCAAACATTAGCGTACTCGAAGGAATTCCTTTGCCCAATTGAGAAAGCTTTCGGCTTGTCAAGTCCAATACCCAATAGTCACCTCTTGTATGAAACCTCCAAACTTTTCTGGTATTGGTGAAAACAAGCAACTTGCTATTGTCTTCTGACCAGTAATAATCTGCCACGGATAAAGGTTTTGTATTCCCTGAAGGAATTAATTCTTCAGCAGAAATCAACAGTGTCCTATTTCCTGTAAGGGCATTGTATTGTACTATATCATCTCCCTCTTGACTATTACTCTTTTCAATGCTCGAATATCCTTTTGAGTCTTTCATCCAGCGAATAGGACCAAATCGATTCTGATCATATACTCCATTCGTATAGATGTCCTGTAACATTAACTCTGATTGAGAAAACAAGTCACTAACAAAGGCAAATAAAAAAATTATCACAAGCACTATATTACGTCTCATTTTATACAATTAGTTGTTTGTTAAATTAATCTAAATTTTTCAAACAAAGATTTAAATAAAGATAATGAATTATTTTGTCCACAAATTTAAGCGATTAACCCCTTTTTCCATTATACTATTTTAACCAAATAATATGGTATATTAACAAGAATTGATTATCAAAAAGTAAGGGTAATATTTAATTGATTGTTGAAAAAATACAAAGAGTATTAAATCAAGAATCACTACAAAAAACCAGGTAATTAGCTGGCAATATTCAAAATATTTTTTCTGTATCCTAAGGGAGTCATCCCAGTTACACTTTTAAAGTGTTTATGAAAATTTGATAAATTATTATAGCCGCAGCTATAGCAGCATTCCGAAGTATTAAAATCATTCTCGTATAAGAGCTTGCAAGCATTGGCAATCCGCACTTCTATCAAAAATCTAGAAAAGGTCTTCTGGCTTTTATATTTGAAAAACCTGCAAAAGGCTGTAGGAGACATATTGGCCAAATAAGCCACTTGTTTGAGAGTGATTTTTTCATTGTAGTTGTTTTTGATAAAATCAAAAACCATATTAATCTTAGGAATACTTTCCTGAACACTGTGAATGGGAACTCCCTGACAGGAAATAAAATCCAACTTATTATCTTTTGAAATGCATTCCATGATTTCAAGTAAGCAAACGATTCTTCCAAAAGCACTTTTCTCAGGCAATACATTTAATTTCTGACTTATGGATCCCTGTATAGCTTCGGAGACCCTGACTCCATACAAAGAAAAGTCGATCAATCGTTTTATGGCATAGGCCTCCGGGAGATCTTTCAACAAACATTTCAAAACATCCTGATTGAAAAAGACTGAAATGGCTCTGGCCTTCCTCTGTCCATTGTTTAAGAATTCATTCCCACTATTTCTAAACACGTGGGGTAAATTTTTACCAAAGAGATATACCTCCCCTTTTTTGAACTGTATGACACTATCCGAAACGAAAAGCGATCCTCCACCTTCCAGAATCAGGGAAATCTGAAATTCCTCGTGAAAATGAATAGGTTCAAAGAAATTATCTAAATCCCAAGACTCTACTCGGATTGTTTCATCTTTAAGCCTTGGTACTTTAAAATGGAGAGGATTCATTAGGAATTAAATTTATTTGTTTAATGAAACTTGATTTTAGAAATGCAATATATTGTAAGATTAATCTACCATAATTGGAATTAATAAGCAATTCTGCAAAAGAAAGAAACTCTGAAATGTTAAGATAGTACACAGATTCGTCAATATTCAATAGTGGGAAAGCCTTAAATCCCTCTAAATTTATTTATAGTAATTAAAAGAATAATGCAATGAATTATCCAAGTATTTTTAATGACGTAATCGGGCCTGTCATGAGGGGTCCATCGAGTTCCCATTGTGCTGCTTCCCTTCGGATCGGCAGGCTATGTAGGGACTTGATGGCAGATAACATAAAGAGTATTTTAGTTGAATTTGACCCAAACGGCTCTTTAGCTAATACCCATAAGGATCAGGGATCGGATATGGGACTATTTGGAGGCTTCATGGGCTGGGAAGCAGATGATGAACGATTACCGAAATCTGATTTTCATATATCAGAGGCTGGTATAAGAGTTCAATTTGCTGTAAGAGATATTGCTGCAAAACATTTAAATACGTATCAGATTACGTTGAGTAATTCTCTGGAAACCAGATCTGTGACGGCGATATCTACAGGTGGTGGCATGATTGAGATAATAGCCATTGACGAAATTGAGGTTTCTATGATGGGTGATTTTTACGAAACGCTGATTTATTGCAAGACACCAGATAGGATTTTAGAATTAATCAATAAAGGGATGTCTTATGACCACTTAATTGTGCACAATGCAAATCCGCAAATTATTGAAATAAAGGCACAAAGTTTTCCTGAGGAATTGCTTCAGGCACAGTTAGCCTCTATGGAAGATGTTATGTTCATAAAAAAACTATGCCCTGTACTTCCTGTCCTATCAAGAAAAGATATTAAAGTGCCCTTTGTAACGTGCAACGAAATGCTTGATTATAATAAAAATAAAAATCTTTCTTTATTGGAACTGGCTGTTCTTTATGAAAGCGAAAGAGGAAACACTTCGGAAGAGGAAATTTTTGGGAAGATGAGAAAGATAGTACGTATTATAAAAGATTCCATAAAATGTGGGCTTCAGGGTACTCAATATGCTGATCGGTTGTTAGGTAGTCAGTCTGTAAATTTCAGAACCCAATTACAAAACAAGCGGTTAGTAGAGACTGGTGCGCTCAATATTGTTGTAATGTATGTTTCTGCATTAATGGAGGTAAAAAGTTCAATGGGAGTTATTGTAGCGGCTCCCACAGCCGGTTCATGTGGTACGCTCCCAGGAGCGGTGATGGGGACTGCTGATTTCCTTGGAGTTTCAGAGGATGAAATCATCAAAGCAATGTTGGTAGCTGGATTAATTGGAATTTTTATTTCATCACAATCCACTTTTGCAGGAGAAGTGGCAGGATGTGGAGTTGAGTATGGGTCTGGAGGCAGTATGGCTTCGGCTGCTATTGTATATCTTTCGGAGGGCACGCTTAGCCAATCTATTGCAGCTGCCTCCATGGTGCTGCAAAGCACACTTGGAATGACCTGTACACCCATTGCAAATAGAGTGGAAGCCCCGTGTTTGGGAAATAATGTGATGGCAGCAACGAACGCTATTTCTTTTGCAAATATGGCACTCTCCGGATATGACGAATTAATACCTTTAGATGAAGTGATCGAAACGATGTACAAAATTGGCATAGCAATACCACATGAATTCAAGTGTACTAATATCGGTGGATTATGTGCTACAAAAACTGCTAAGGAAATCGAGCGAAAACTTAGGTCAGCCTCATTTTGATAATAACTGCTGAGGTTGATTACAAAAGCAGTCCCTTCTGAATACCCATTTTACTCACCGTGGTAGGTGTCACATCTCCCTACGATTCTAATTTCACATCTGGCACAGAAAGGGTGCGGATTGAAAAATTAAGTAAATCAGATTGATAAAAAGGGGGAAAAAGGGCCGTCGATCAACAACTTTTTTTGATTGTAATCCAATTAATTTTTCCTTTTTTTGACAGATATGGTCTCATTTTTAGTTCAATAAATCCGTTGGTTTAACTAGATGGGATTCCTCCGAATTGATGAATCATATTTTGAATGGATCCCACAATGCTTTTCCCTTCCTTGACCTTTACTTGGTATTGAATTTCTATGACCCGTATTGGTTTGGTTTCGGGTATAGCCAGTTTAGTCATTTTTTGCCTTTTCCCTCTATAGCTTTTTGGATTCTTAATTTTGATTATTTTTCATACGCTTACCTTAATCTTTGGGTTGGTGGTTACCAAATTAAAAGGTCACCTTTCAGTGTAAAATTTAAATAAACATATCCACTACTGTTGGACAAAAATCAAGCTTAAGCCGCTTTTTGATCTTCCTCAGTACCAACGCCGGTATGTAGTAGCCAAAAGATATTTAAAAACAGAAAGGTTGATTCTTTATTGGACTTGATAAATTCTATAGCATGTTGGCAATTGATATTGGCCGAATTCACTTGTTTTCATTTGATTTATCTTAAAATAAAATACTTGCCGTTTTTTATTTTAAGATAAAGTCATCTCATATGCTCTTACAGACCTTAATCTTGAAGTTTCAAGAACTATTTGACTACCCTCATGATCCCTTGCATCACATAAAAGTGTCCTGGAAAGGTACAAACGTATGTGTATTCACCGGGAACGGAAGGTGCTTCAAAATAGATGGTTTCAGATGTTTCCGGCGAAAGAATGTTGGTATAAAAAAGCACCTTACCTGAGTTGGGTATATAGTTTTTTTGGGAACCTTCTAATCCCATGCTTAAGGCTTCTTCGCCCACCTCAAGGGCAGTGTTAGGCAAAACTACTACCAGATTATGTAGCATGTCATCATTGTTATTGAAAGTAATCTTAACCTTGCTACCTGCTTTTACTTCGATCACATCCAAATCGTATTTCAGACCCGGTTTGGTAGCAATGCTAAAACTATAGTCGGCCCCTTTAGTCCATGTACTCGGCATAACAGTTACCCTTTTTTGTTGACTAGTCTGCGGTGTTGCTGCCACGTTAGCTGAAACTGTCTCAGTAATTGATGAAGCAGTCATTTTTTGGTGTCCACGATGTGGATCGTTAGATGTTTCGATTACATCTGCAAGATTAACTTTTTCACCGACTGGAAGTTGATTGAGGGTGTAATATCCTACCGGGTGCAATAAATCCATACCCTCCTTTGATTGAATTCCAGTTGCGTTTATTTCGTGGATATATCCTTCCTTAACCCAACTTGAAAATCGAATTAGACAACATTATGTAATACAACTAGTTACGCTAATTGTTTTTACAATTGGGTCACAACTTTTGACTTCCTCACATAGGGTCTGTCCTTAAATTTGAGCGCATCATATATTTTTTT
>JBDNIP010000975.1:0-4847 GCA_041688245.1 Algoriphagus sp. | reverse complement strand
GATTTTGACTTACAGTGTGAACGGACCCTTCGCTTCTTTTGAAATCAAAAAAATAGCTGAAGATATTCTGAAACCTGCTTTGACCAAGTTTGAGGCAGTGGAGGAAGTTTCTGTTCGTGGCGCACATGATTTACAGCTCTTCGTGACTTTTGATATTCAGAAAATGCAAGCTTTTGGGGTCACTCGAAGCGATTTGAATTCGAAAATCAACCAGGCTTTCGGACGAGAATTTCCCGGTGCAGTACTCAATACCAAAGGAGAGACACTTTTTGTGCAGGTGGATCGCTCACTGAAGGAGTTGGATCAACTCGAAAATCTCATGATCCGCCAAGTCAAGGTCATGCCCGTCCGACTCAAGGATGTTGCCAAACTGACCTTGGAAGAAGCTGAACCGAGTAGCTACTATCGCATCAATGGCAATAACTCCGTGACGCTTTCGGTCTTCAATCGTGATGGGGTAAATAAAGTCTTGCTGGCGCAAAATTTAAAAGAATCGATTATTCAAGCAGGAGAACTTTTACCCGCGGGTTTTGAGGTTCGTCTCGAAAATGATGACACCGAATTTCTGGAAAAGGAACTGAATAAAATCTACAAGCGCTCTGGACTTTCCATCCTGATTTTAATCGTATTTATATTTCTGATTAATCGCAATCTGAAATACCTGACGATACTTTTTTTGGGTATTGTCGCAAATTTGAGTCTTTCTGCGATTGTGCTTTATTTCCTCAAAGTGGATATTCATTTGTATTCGCTTGCAGGGCTGACGATTAGCTTCGGGTTGATTGTAGATAATGCGATCATCATGATGGATCACTTGCACAAGCATCGAAATCGAAAGGTGTTTTTGGCTTTGCTGGCGGCTTCTATGACGACCATTGCTGCGCTGATGATCGTCTTTTTCCTGCCGGAAGAAGACCGAAAAAACCTAACCGAATTTTCCATTGTGGTCTCAGTGATGCTTGGCATTAGTTTGTTGATCGCACTTTTCTTTACCCCTGCCTTTTACCAAGTCATGTTTGGCGATTCGATCAAGAAAGTGCGACAATTGACGATTCCCAAACTTCGGAAACGAGTCCAAGCTTTGCGACGCTACGAAAGTGGAATTGCCTGGACGGCCCGCTATCGCAAATCGTTCCTATTCCTGTTGATTTTGCTTTTCGGTTTCCCGGTTTTCTTTCTCCCTGCCAAATGGGAAGGACAGGAGTGGTACAATAAGACCGTCGGAAACACTTTCTATCAGGAGGAAATCCGACCCTATGCGGACAAAGCGCTCGGCGGTTCGCTTCGCATGTTTGTGCGTGGAGTGTATGAGAAAAGCTCCTATCGAGAAGTGGAGAAAACCCGACTGTATGTTTCTGCCCGACTTCCTTTTGGGAATACGCTGGATCAGATGGATTTTATCATGCGGGAGTTTGAAGCCTACCTGAAAGATGTGAAAGGCATCGATCAGTTTGTCACCGTAGTACGATCTGGACAGAGTGCTCAGATCTCGATTACTTTCGAAGAAGCCTATGAAAAAGCTGCTTTGCCTTATCAGTTGAAAGGAAAACTCTCGGTAAAATCGACTGACTGGTCGGGTGCACAATGGAATATTTATGGTGTGGGCCAGGGCTTCTATACCGGTGGAGGGGGAGAAGGAATTCCTAGTTTCAGAGTGGAGATGCGTGGCTACAACTTTGACGAACTCGAAAGGCAAACCGTGGTTTTAGCAGATAAGCTACTTAAGCACAAGCGAATTCAGGAGGTCAATACCAATGAGCGATTAGGATACAACGAGCAAAAAACTGAGGAATATGTACTTCGTTTGGATCAAAATCAGATCGCTTTGGGAGAAACCAACCAATACGAGGTGATCAATACTATGCTGGATCTCAGCAAACCTCAAGGTCCCTCGGGGATGTTGACACTCGAAGATAAGAACTATAGTTTGGTGATTCGGGAAACTGATTCCAAGGATTTCAGTAAGTTTGATCTAGAACAGAAAGGCTTGATAGGTGGGAATGATCGGATTTTTAAAATCTCGGATTACGGCACACTGACCAAAGAAACCACCACTAACGCGCTTCACAAAGAAGACAGGCAATACCTTCGCGTAGCATCATTTGACTACATGGGTTCAGCTAAATTCGGTAACGAATATTTGGATGAGGTCTTAGCCGAAATGAAACAAATTATGCCGATCGGCTATGAGGCAAAAAAGCAGACTTGGTCTTGGAACTATGAAAAAGCAAAACGGCAGTATGGCCTGATCGGTTTGCTGATCGTGGGGATCTTCTTTATCTGCACGGTGCTTTTTGAGAATTTTAAGCAGCCAGTCTATATCATTGTCATCATTCCGATCAGTTTTATCGGCTTGTTTTTGATCTTTTCATTGTTTGATTTTTACTTCGACCAGGGTGGCTACGCCGCATTTGTAATGCTCGGTGGATTGGCTGTGAATGCGGGGATTTTTATCATCAATGATCTAAATAATAGAGGTTCGGGACTTTATAATCGAAACGTATTGAAATCAGTTGCCGGAAAAGCAATTCCGATTTTGCTGACGATCATGTCAACCTGCTTTGGGTTGATTCCATTTCTGATTGAAGGCCAAAACGAGATCTTCTGGTTTTCACTTGCGATCGGAACGATAGGCGGCTTGATCTTTAGTATGGTGGGGGTTTTCTGGGTGCTGCCGATGTTATTGTGGAAGAAAGGTAACCTTTGAGGTTTTTTCCAACCTCGAAGGTTTTGAAATTAATGCTTATTTGAATTTGTCAGAGAAATATCTATCAAATAAGACCTTCGAGGAGATCCTTCCTCCTTCGTCGAAAGGCTTACACCTCAAAGGTCGGTAGTTGCTCCTCAAAGGTTTTGATATCAACACTAAATTAAAATTATCATGAAAAGACTCTTCCCGATTATTTTACTTGCTGTTTTGGCCTGTGGCAAAACTGATGAATCTGGGCCTCTCACTATTGTTTTTGATCAGGTAGAAGTAATTCCCGCTGATTTGGAGATCCAAAGAGTGATTTTACTCGAATCAGATAGTAGCGAACTTCTTGGTTCAGATTTGAAGGTCAGCTATGATTCCGATCAATTTTATGTGGCAAATTACATGCGGCCAAAAGGAATTCATCATTTCTCGAAAGAGGGAAAACATCTGGGACTAGCGGCTGTAATAGGAGAAGCTCCTGGGCAAATCAGAGGAATCTCTGATTTCAAATTATACAAGGATACGCTTCAGGTCATTTCTGGATTGGGTGGTAAAATTGGGCTACATAAATTTCCTGTATCAAATGAACTCACTTCAACTCAGGAGTATTCGCTAAATGTGTTCTCATTTCAACCTGTGGAAACTGGGCATTGGTTTTATAGCGGATATAATATGGTGGCGGGGACACACCGATTGATAAAAACTAATCAGAGCGGGGAAATAATACTTTCGCTTTTGGAAAATCTATTTGCTGATGGGATGATTCCTATTGACGAGCAGGTTTTTTTCAAAGGAAATGATCGCGTTTTATTTCGAGAGCCTTTCAAAACTACTGTTTATGAAATGGCGTCAGATACGATTCAGCCAGTGATGGAAATTGATTTTGGGAAGTATACCGTCCCAGAAAAGTTTTGGACTATGGAGGATCCCTTTGAAGGTTTCGAGATGATTCAACAACAGGGCTTTTCAGATATTAATTTTATGGCTGAGACTGCCGATTATTTCTTGGCAGATGTGAAGTCACAGGGTGCGAAATTTCGTAAGAAAGAGATATTTATCCTCAATAAGAAAACCCAAAAGCAGTTGAAGTTTTTGGTTGACGAGGAAGGGCTTGGACAGTTTTATAATCCAATCGGCATCGAAGGGGATCAGATCGTATTTATTGCCTATGCGCCTTATTTGATCAAGAATAGTGATTTACTTAAGGCTAGTCCAGCTATTTTGGAGCAACTTTCGAAACTAAGCGAAGATTCAAACCCTGTGAGTTTATATGCGAAAATACCAGAATAGTTTCATCGTCTTTTTGCTTTTAGGAATAGGTACTTTATTATTTTTTGTCAATCGAACGGAAACGAATACTCCTGAAAAAAAATTAATTCAGCATTTCAGAGCAGCAGAAGTAATCAACCTTATTGATGGGCCAGGATTTGATTCAGAATCGTTTGATGCTAAATATCAGGTGATAGCGTATTCTGAGTCTGTTGTTGGGATGTCGATCATAACATTTAACTGGAATCCTTATTTCGAAAATAATCCGGAGATTGAATTTATCTTTTATTACTCAGGAAAAGACAGGGATGAATTAGTGGAATGGATGAAAAGAACCGGCTTTCAGCGACCGATTTTATATGACCCCAATAGAGTGTTTTACAAGAACAATGTGATTGGCGATACGAAATCTATTGTATTCAATACTCGAAATGGTGTAAAACAATTTTTAGAAAACCCTTCTTTTCCAAACTATCAGGAATCTTTGGATAAGTTGAAAAGCAGATAAGTGTGTTGCAGCAATTAAGGTCGTGCGAGATAACCTTTGAGGTTTTTTTCAAACCTCGAAGGTTTTGAAAGTAGAACTAAATTGAAATACAGAGCGGAGTGGTTAATAAAATAAGACTTTCAAGGAGATCCTTTCTAAAATTCAAAGACCAGAAATCTCCTCAATAAATCCTTTGATTCCCACCACCTGAATGTTTTTTGCCATTGGATAATTTTCTTCCCGTAGAATTACTACGTGTAATTTTTCAATCCCCAGATCTTCCATCGCTAGGAAAGTACCTTTGGTGAGTTTGGGACTGAGGCTGAATTTGATTTCTGCTGCTGCAAGCCAGCTATTGTTGCGTCGAATCAGCAAGTTAATTTCCGAACCGTCCTG
>JBDNIP010000974.1:0-10188 GCA_041688245.1 Algoriphagus sp. | reverse complement strand
CCTTTGAATACATCTGTGAATAGACTTAAGGTGGTAGAGTCTACAAGCTTTACCTGATCAACATTCGTCTCTTTATTGATCGGTAAACTCAGGTAACCTCCTGAAATCTCCTTTCGATAATGAGCTAATAGCAACTAATATATATAGCCAAACACATCGTTAGGCCGCTTGCAGTTGGCATCGGACAGTGTACTGCTTGCGGGAAGTTTATAGATACCTAAGTAGGTAGGTTTTCGTTCCAGAAATAGTAAACACTTACAGAGACTATTGAGCGAATTAGTCTTGGAAATCACCCCATAAAGCATGAAAACAAGCCGTTTTCATGTGGTCATGTTCTTACAATAGTGATCTGATTTAAAAGCTTCCGTTGCTTGATTCATCAACTCGCGATGAATAAAAGAAAGCAATTGTCAGATAATCGGCTGTCCAGATAATTTTGTATGTTACGTCGGGATGGTTGATGTGTGTTGACAACAACTTCCCATAAAAAGCGGGATTTACCAAATCGGTGGTTCCACTTTGCTAATTCTGCACTATTCTAAAAATCCCGAATTTGAAGGATGGAATTTTACTCGTATGCCACTAATAAAAAATTATAATCAATTTTTTTTTCTACATTTAAAACAGCTTTATTAGTCGATAGGTTTTTAAAGTTTCTGTTTAATAATTTTAACTAAAACAACAATTGTTGTGAAAAAAGTAAATTACTTGATTGCAACGCTTTTAGTGTTTGGTTTGATCTTAAATGTAATAGACGGGGTTAATGTGGGTTTCTAAGGTCCAAGTCTTGAATTGGAACTTAGAGAGGTAATTTCTCAAACTATAGAATTATCTGATAACCCTTGGCCAGATATAGGTTCATTGAAATGTAGGTGTAAGAAAGAAGGGGCTGTTGGATATTGTGGATCTGGTAACTATATTAGTTTAAATTCAAAATGTGCTGAATTTGCTGAAATAACGGGTGACTGTGGTGAATGGAATATACATTGTGCTAATTAAATTTAGTTTCAGGAGTTTTGAAAATTTTCAAAACTCCTGTTTCAAAATATTATTTAAAGTAACTATGAATTACAAAAGCAATTATTTATTTTTTTTAATTTTTGCGATTTGCACTGGCTGCCAGCAAGACAAAGAGGTGACTTATCAAGGAAAAGCTATTGAATATTATCCAAAAAAGGAGTTATCAATCGATGTCATCAAAATCGATACATTAATGAATGATTCTTTTCTTTTTCCAGGATTTGGAGCATGGGTTATTTTCAATGATAGTTTGACGCTTTTAGATAAGAGGTTAGATTCAGCCTATGTTTTTTCTGATGATTTGGTTCATCGATCGACTTATTTAGGAAAGGGGGATGGACCAAATTTACTTACCAATATCATCCTAAAACATGCTGTCATGGATGATTATCTGGTACTATTAGGTGGGAGTTATGACTACAACCTAATCAATAAAAATTGGGAGATAGAGAAGAGAGGACAATTGGATTTTTATCATGAGAAAACACCTCATGAGGAATTATTGAAAAATCCTAAGGCGAATTATGTTGGAATCTATGAGGTGTTATCTGAACATTTGAAATTAGGTCATGATTATCAGGGTAATTTAGTGTTTTCGGTATCTAGTTTACATCCTGACTTTAATTACTTATGGCATGAAGCCTATTATCAAGAAGCAAGAATTCTAGGTAAAATCAATCCAGATAATGGTGAGGTAGCTGTTCAAGGGAGGTATTCACCCATCTATCATCAGTATAAATTTCTGTCCACTTTGATTGGTGCACCATTTTCATACTTAGACGCTAATACCTATATCCAAGGATATGAAGCAGATAGTATTTTGTATAAGTTAAATAATAGCGGAGAGGTACAATTTGCTTTTGGAGTAGCTGGTAAGGATATGAATACAGCTTATGAAAATTTCAAAGCCGAAGATTATGAAGAGTATGATGCTGTTTGGGATTTGGATAGAGATCGCTTGAGCTATTATCTTTCACTGGATTATGTCAAAGAAACTGGGTTACTGTTCAGAGTATATACCAAATCTAATCCTCTTTTTGATGGTCTTCAGGTCTACCGTGATGATACTTTAATAGGAGATCTAGAAGTTCCCAAAGACTTTCGCTTCGTAGGTTATAAAGCGCCTTATTATTATGGTGAGTTTAGATATAGGCAAGACAAGGAGGAAAATATCCTAAAGCTTTTAAGTATCGAGTTACCAAAAAATTGATATAATGGTGAAAGCATCTAATAAATTAGGCAAAACTCAAATTTTATTCTTATTGACATTTTTTGCGGTCACACCACTTTTTTCTCAGGATGGAGAAAGAGGTAGTGCCCAATTTTTTTTCAAAGATGGAAGTAGCACGATTTTTATACCATTTTTGCCTGTATATAATCAATCAGGAGAGGTAGAGGCCTTGGCAGATAGTGTTGGAGTAGTTTCCCTCCCCATTGGTAAATCATTTCAGATAAGAAGTCTTTTTTATACGGATACTGTTTTCCAAGTACTAGAAAATCGATTGACAAAAATTATTTTGGAATATGAAGATGTGGCTTTACCGACTTTTGAAATTAAGTTTTTTAAGGATCCTAGGGATCATGTAAAGCAACTTTCAAAGCGGATAAGTTCTGAGTATATTTCTTCTCCTCATTTAGGTGCTTTTTCAGGGTATTTTCTGGTCAGTCAAAAAGGAAAATTTTTAGACTTTTATGAAGGAGATGGACTATCATTACTTTCTGGAAATAAGAAGTGGAAGTCTTGGGATTTTGCAGATGCGGGTAGTGCAGGAGATGCATATAATCATTTGGTTCCAATGGAAATCAGGAGGAGTTTTCATTGGGATTTAGCCGGAGATACCATTGCCAGTAAATTTACTACTCAGGTCAATAGGGATAAAGACTATTATATCTTTCCATTTTATGCCAGAGAAATATACAGAGCACTGGAATTGTCTGGACCATTGGATGAAAAAAGTATAAGGTTCTACGATTTCAAATATGCAGTTGAAGGTGAAAATGATGTGATTTATTTTAATGTCAAAGACCAATTCAAAGCAGACGATAAACTTCCTTTGTTTTTGGTCGGAGAAGGGATTCTTTATCTAAATAGCAGTGGTGAAATGGTCGAAAAGTTGATATTCAATTTTTCGAGTTATAGATATTTGAATTTCTCTCTTAAAAGGAATCGAAGAAACCGGGAAGTCAGTGGAGTGCTAGCAGTGTCTTATGATAAGCAAAAGGCTACAATTGTACCTACGGAAATTGGTTTGGAAGCCAAGTTTTTTGGAGAAAGAAATTTATTTCGTCCTAGACCATTTGAACTGGGTAACGAAGCTTCTATTACCGAAAAGATGTATCTAAAAAATTATAGGCCTTTAAATGACGAAGATCTAGAGAATTTAAGAAAAGCTATGTCAAGAATTGGATTGGAAAGTATGGTACCTTGTAATACGAAATATTGGCAGGGAAGTAAAAGTGTTTCAGATAAGGTCTATGCCAAAGTTAATTCAGACTTGGGTAACAAAATACCGCTTGAAAAGCAATTTCTCGCTAATTCCGATAAAAGATTACACCCATGGTTCTCAGATAATTCTAATATGTCAAAAAATAAAAATGAACCAAGCATAGAAGAGTTACGAGCTAAAGAAATCAAGACAATTGAAGATGTAGTCAATCAGCTACGAGCCATATGGCTTGATTATAATTGAGGATAAAATAGGCAGGGAAATTTACTCTTCCTTAAACCACTCCGCATACATGGGATAATTCCGAGTGGTTCTTTGGATGACTTCAAGCATTTCTGGGCTGGTGGCTTTAATTCTTTTGGCAGGCATGCCAGCGTAGCTTCCAAAATCGTCCCCGCTAAGACTACTGCACCTGCGGCAATAATAGCACCTGAATGTGCCGCGGTATCTCCGTCCCGATGGCGCCCAACCCTATCAATACATTGTTATGAATCGTACAGCCATGCACGATGGCATAGTGGGCTATTAAAAATTTTATTTATTAAAATAGAAAAGGGCACGTATTGAATTATTGAATGCGGTTGTTTTAAATCCTGTTTGGATCCAACTTCCGCCAGCTGAATTAAACAAATAAAGTCTAAAATAAAATCTCTATTAGTTATGAAACTACAAGCCTGAACCTGCTACATTTGATTGGACAATAGGTTAAGCCCTTTAACTTAGAATTTATGAATGACAGATCAAGAAGAACCTTTGACAAAGCTTTCAAAGTGATGGTAGTTGAACTCCACAAAAGCGGTAAATCCTCCAATGAGATTGGCCGGGATTTAGGCATCTCCTCCTAAATCCATCAATAGCTACCTCCAAGTCTTCGATAAATTTGCCAAGAGTTTTGATTTGGTTTTGGATTTATAAATACAATTTAAAAGTAGTTCAAATTAGAGAGTTAATTTGAATACTATGAAGAAATTTACTTGATTAGACTATAAATTATCAGATTGATTCAGTTAGCCTTTAATAGTTCTTCCTGATGCTGAGTATCCGATAACAATAGTTGAATATTCTTGATTCACTAAATCAATCTTAGAGCCAGCTGGAAAAGTTTTTTTTACATCACCATCAATAATCATTTGATTGATTTTTTGAAGCTTAGAGTTTATTTCCAATAAAAAATACCCTGTATTAGGTATTTTTTTTAGTTTGGCATTTAGGTCATCGATTTCCTGGATGAAATAGTTGGCTGTTGGTAGCAAATGAAAAAATAGAACGAGCAGTTGGAGGACCTTCCTTTGTGATTTATTGGATAGATCGAAGGAGTCTAATTTCTTATTTACATCCAAATAATCCATACATATCGTCTTTCTCCCATAAGTGGTAGTAGACTGAAAAACTTCCTTTTATTTGAAAGGAAGTAAGTGGTACCTGAGCGGATGAGGAAAAAACTGAGACACTTCAAAATCACCTTGCAGTAAACTCTGCAGTTCTAATCTAGATCAGTCTGATTCTACTGCAATACTAATTTATAGTAGATTGAAAATCAACATAATAAGATTCTCACTAAGAACAAGCGTTTCCTAAATGCTAGATCTAGGTTCGATTCCTAGCGAGGCCACTACAATGACTCTAAATCAATAAAAGTGGGGGTTTTTTGATTTTTATACAACACAGACCAAGAAAATGTACAGCACTTACGACCGAAATTATTTCTTGTTCACGCGGTGATTGAATAAAAAAATACCTGGTTTGATTTACTAGAAGGTTAATTTATCGGAGGCTTTTCCTTCATCAGAGAGGCCTTTTTTGTATCTGTAAAGTGCGGTAGCAGCCCATTTTATTGCAAATCGTCTGCAAACGAAAAAGCCACTTCGAAAATTAATTCGTAAGTGGCTTATTTTTAGTTATTATTATTGATTTTTTCGAATCAGATGGCAGAAGATTTGGAACAGATTATTGAGTAATTATCCTTAAATTTGCAGCCTTTATTTTGACTCTTATTTATTGAGACTGCTACTACTAAAATCACGAACAAAGGAAAAATAAAAACACATTGAATACCGATATTTCCTTCCTATCACATTCCATCAAAATCTAATTTAATTAGATTTTGATGGAATGTGATTCAGTAATTTAATTCCAGAATCTTAGTTGATCTACATAGGAATCTATCGTTGAAAGGAAACCGCTGACTTGGTTTGCGGTCTCTGAATCAAAAGCTTTCCCAAGGATGTAAAGTGTAAAGGTACCGTAAATTAATAAAAGAAGAAATGCACTCGTTCTCCCCATTTCTGATTTTGCAATATATACTATGAAAGCAACTAATGTCAAAATTAATAACAGGATTCTGAGTTCAGAAACA
Organism: Algoriphagus sp.; assembly: GCA_041688245.1. Taxonomy (GTDB): domain Bacteria; phylum Bacteroidota; class Bacteroidia; order Cytophagales; family Cyclobacteriaceae; genus Algoriphagus. The sequence goes on along the minus strand of JBDNIP010000974.1, from coordinate 4,365 downwards.
TTTACAAGAGTTTCTTGAGACATCGTTATCGGTCCATTTATTAGCGTAAATAACAATAGTGGAAAACCTAATGCAAAGCACACATCAAATATATTACTTCCTAGTGCATTCGATACGGCATCGTCATAATTTCCTTTTTTTGCGTCTTTCATGGAAAGTATAGTATCAGGAACACTTGTCGCAGCACTTGCAAGAATGACTGCTATAAAATAAATTGGAATGTTTAAAGCATCTCCCAGCCATTCGCATGATTTAACTAGCAGTCCACAAGCAGCTCCAATTATTAACATCGAAAAGATCAACAGTGACCAGGAATTTACTGAAGTAAATTTCTTTTTAATGAAAATTGGTTGAAGATTTAAAGTAAACAGATTTTTCAAAAATGAATCAGACTCTTCATCGGTGTCTTCATCTGTATCTTCTTGATTATTTCCATCATTTGATTCAAAGCCTGCTCCTTCTTGATTAGACTTCATTGAATAAAGCATGTAAAAAACATAAATAGCATACATGATGATTAGAATGAGGCCATGCCACCAATAAAGAGTTGTCCCACCTATCAGGAAAATTAAAACTATTTCACACAGGATAAGAGCAATACCATCTCTCAACAACACTTTTCTAGAAACCTTTACAGAAGTATTTAGTTTTTTAAATATTACTATCAGAATTACAGTGGCAGGTATTATCATTCCATTGAAGATTGCGCTGCCAGCAGTTGTACCTATTCCTCCAGCAAACCCATCCTTATCCTTCAAAATAAAAAGAAAAAGTAAGGTTGTGAATAATTCTGGCATTGACGAACCAATAGCGTTGATAGTAGCCCCCCTCACACCTTCACTTAAATTTCTTCCGAGATATTCAGAAGCCGCCTCAAACCCATCACTGGCTTTCCATATTATTAGACAGCAGAACGCAATGGCGAAAATTGATGTTAGAATCATTATGATTTTTTTAGATTAGTTATTAGCTATTGAAATTATCACCACTCTTGCTCCTTCTTCTTTTGATAGCAGGAGTTTTTTACCATTGATTATCTCAATCATACTACCGATAGGGACTTCTTTATCTTCCGTAACATCCTTTAATGAAGTCAATTTTTCATTTACAAACACCCACTTATGTTTATAAAAAGAAAAATATCCAACTCTAGCCTTTTGGATATCTGTAAGTTTTTCATTTCGTATTATATTTCTATCTGAATGCCACAAATGCAATGTTGAGTTATTATAAACTACTAATCTTTGGTTTTCGGGCTTCCAAACATTTGGTTTAAACTGGTAAAAAAAATCTAATACAGGGATTGACTGATTGTACTTATTATCGCAAAACGGGCACGATGTTTCTTTGGTATTATTATAGATAAACCATTTTTGATCGCATTTGACATTACTACATTGCAATTTCAAATCGTTCGTTTTTATTAACGCTTGTTCCCAAGCATCTGCTGTTGGTCTTTCATTGGGATTGTGCAAACCTTTGATAAAGGCTTGGTCAAATAAACTTTTTAAGTAAGGGCCTGTAATTGTGTAGGGTGTTTTATTTAAATCTGTCCAAGGTAAGAACTTTTGAAGGTTGTCTCCGTATTCTCTTTTGAAATTCTTGTTAGAATGGTCGGTTGGATGTTCTACGAAAAGAGACTTCGAACCCATTAAAAATTCCTCCTCTTTCTCTGTTTCCATCTGCCCGAAATAGTTTCCACCACGTAATGGATGGCGATAAAGCAAATACATATAGATTAATACAGCCAAGGCATGTAAGTCAGTCAGTCTGTTTGGCAACTTTCTATTCAAGTCTGTTTTACTTAAATGTTTTGTTGCTAGAACTTCAGGTGCAATAAAGTCAGCCGTGCCTATTACATCTGGAGGGAATAAGCCCGGTACTACTAATCCATCAATATCAATGATTGCAGCCGTTTTACTAACGGGATCAATCAGTACGTTCTTATAAGATAAATCGGAATGTGCTAAACCTGCTGAATGCAACCTTTTGACTCCTCTAGCAATATTTACGCACACCTGAAAATAGCTTAGCCAATTACCGAGTTCACTTTCGTCAAGTTTTGACTTAGACTGCTTGGCTCTGAATTTTGCACTTGCAAACCATTTTCCTTCCTTTTCCTTACCTTTTAACAACTCGTTGTTTTCATATCCTTTTTTGAAAAAGAAATTTTGATTGTAGGAAGGAACAATGATTCCAATTTTTTCATTTAATTCCACCACGTCAGTGGGCCAACTATAAAGTTTCTTGTAAAAGTCTCCGGTGACGCTGTCACGTATAAAAAAACTATCAAAATATTTTGTAGCTATTTTTATTAGTCTCTCCCTTGAATTAAAGTCTTGCGGATCGCGATATAAAGCAACCACATATGACTTATCAGGACTAAAAAAAACATCTTTCATTCCACCTCGCATAGGCTCATCATTGTCAATAAATTGATAGGTTTTGCTTGGGTTTATGATCGATGTTACTGTTTTGGTGCTCATATTTTTTAATATACGATTGCTAAAGTTCTGTCATCATGATTTCCCTGGCTCCAGAAGTTCATCCAATCTGAAAGTTGAGAAGCGATTTCAGCATTTGAAGAATCAAAATCCACTTTTATATTATCTTCATTTTCTCCTTTGAGATCTTTCAGAAATTCATTCCATTTTTCACTTTTCTCTAAATTTGCTTCTATAACGAATTTAGGATCATAGATCCCATCTGTCATCAGAAAAAGAAATGAAAAATCTGGAACGATTTTAAAATTGAACCTTGATGCAATTGGGTGTTCGGTTGAGTGAAAGATACTTGCTTGGGTAATAAATCTTGTTCCTCCCCCAAATTCCCCAACATCAAGCCAATTTAGTAAAGTTGTTTCAGTTTGATCTTTATTCATTATCGCAATAGGGCAATCACCTACTCCAAATGTTAGAACTACATGACCAAATTCATACTTTTTAATCAGTGCAAAAATAAATGTTGAATGATAATAGTCTAAATAATTTTTAGCTTTAGGATTATTAAATAATTCAGGATTGCTTTTAAATGTTTCCTCAGAATGCTCTTTGATTTTGTTGTGAACAAATACGGTAGCCTTATACAATTTTTGTTTAGCTAACACTTCCAATTCTTTGACTAGAATTTCATCTTTAGAAGTTTTGTATTCTTTAATTTTGGCTTCAAATTCTTGAGATTTATCGTTCTCTGAGTTATCTTCAAAATATTCAATAACAGTTTTACAAGCTAAACGAGAGCCTTCTCTTGACAATGAGTAACTGCCCGCACCATCAGAAACAGCAATAACTGACCAACCTGTTTCTTTAAAATGCTTAAATGCAAAATCATCATCCCTGAATGAACCGACATTTTTGTGTGAGCGACCTCTTCTAGACGAAATAACAATGTTTTTGTCTCCAAATTTTTCTGCTATTGAAACATCGTCATCTTTCCAAAATAAATCATTTCTATCGCTTGGGATATCCTTCCATAAGGATTTAGGATCTGGATTTATTACCAATAAAATGAATTTCTCATTTGGGGGAGTGATTTCAAGTTCACCATCAATTTTAAAAAGTAGTTTGATTTTAACGTCTCCGCTCTGAACAGGCGCGCCTTCAATAGTGTTAGTTTCTACATTGAAATTAAGACCAATTTCTTTTAATCCTTCAAATTTTTTAAATACTAAATCTGTAAGATTTAATTTTTCGATATCTATTTTAGCTTCGTACGATTTACCAATAGTGGCGTTTGGAATTACAATTTTTTGCGATATTATATCAGTAATCCGATTTTTAATAATCCATTTTTCCATTATTAGGTTTTGCTTTTCTATAATGCTGTTAACAGCTTCGTCACATTCAATTGTCTTTATAAAATCATCAAACAACATCAATCTATTTGATGAAATGTTAACACCTTTATTTTTAAATAAAGACTGAACATAGGCCTTAACCACTTCCATATTAAATTATTAACCTTGTGTTCTATTTACCTCAAATCCGCCTTCACCAGAGCCATAAGTTCCTACATTTTCACACCAAGGACAAGTACTTATTTCTTCCTCTCCAATGCAATGTAATTTACCACAACTACAGACTGCAAATGCAAATTGATTCCCGCAACAAGGACAAGCTGGAGAGCCTGTTAATTCTTCTGTATTAACTTTAAAGTCAACATCTAAATTGTCCGACAACTCAAAATATGAACTACTTACTTGAAAAGCACCAACCAATCTATACGAAAGAGTATCAAGTTCAAGTCCGGAAAAGCTGTTTGAAGAGATCTTTTTCTTATATTTTATTAAATATGGTCGTTTTGTGTTTTGGCATTTAGCAGCCAAAACTACAAAGTTATTATCCACTAATTGGATGGTTGGTTTTT
>JBDNIP010000973.1:0-5725 GCA_041688245.1 Algoriphagus sp. | reverse complement strand
CATTTCAACAAGATTTCATTTATAGAACCCTTCTGATTTTTGATCTCAAACCAGATAAAAGTTTACAGAATTTAATATAATTATTGATAGCTTTAAATCATAGTTGCAAAGGTCTACGATTAATGACATCGATCAATTGTTTCTCTATAAGTTTTACTATTTTTCATAACATATTGAAAATCATTGTTCATTCGAGTCCTGTTCCCGCTACTTCGAAGCCGATCAGAAATGATTGGCTTTTTTTATTTCAAAATATCATAAGCTGACTTTTAATGGCTATCGACGCTATTTCTGCTACACTATAAGATACCAAAAATAGTATCCTTTTTTATTTAGCTTGTTTTAACTTTTTCTATGTCGAACCGGTATGCAAGTCACAGGTTAGAACTTTAATAGCTTTTGGGGCTACTTTCCAACTGTCCTAACGAATATTTGAAATCGCACCTCTTTTGTTTCATTTAATTTTTGATGTAGACCGAAGTAATTTGCTAACTTTCTGTCCAATTATCCACATATAATGGACACTAGCTCGAAGATAATAGCTACTACATTAGTCAATCTTCCAATTCAAATAGTTTGGAAAGTATGGATTAGACCAATCCACATCAAAAACTGGAATAGTGCAAGTTCGGCTTGGTACACACCGTTTGCAAAGAATAGATTTAAAGTGGGTAGGGAGTTTATGTATCGTATGGAGGCTAGAGACGGCAGCTTTGGCTTTGACTTTGAAGGGAAATATTCAACGATTGAAACTGAAAAGCTAATCGAATATGTGCTAGCCGACGGAAGAAATGTTTCAATAAGTTTCGAAAAAGAAGGGACAAGCGTGCGCGTTACTGAAACATTTGAGCCAAAACAGAAAAATTCAACAGTAACTCAGTATCAGTACCGGCAGGCAATCTTAGATAATTTTAAGAGATATTCCGAAAGCCTTTGATTGGATTGTAATAAGAGATTTTCCTAAAATGATTTATTTTTTTTCTCTCAGTTCTCAAGCAAATCTTCCCACTTCAAAACCCTGAATTTCTATCGCTGTAGCCTTTTGCTGATGCAATTCTGCCAAGATTTTCCCGGTGGCTGGTGCCAAAGAAATTCCCATCATGGAATGTCCACTGCCTACCAAAACATTGCAATAGCCCGGAGCAAAACCGATATAAGGCAGGCCATCAGGAGAGCAGGGACGAAGACCTTTCCAGATTTGATTTTCGGCTGGAAATTTCGCCTCAAATTCTGGATAAAAGCGATTGATTGATTCGAAAATTCCCTTTACCCGATTCAGATTGACGGATTGGTTAGTGCCGGCGATTTCCATGGTTCCACCAAAGCGAACTGTCTCTGCATAGGGGCTAACAGCCACCTTCATTTCAGTTAAAATCGTTGCTTGCTTAATTTCAGGCTTGTTTTCCTGAACAAAAGAGTATCCTTTACCTCCCATCATTGGTAAGGAGAAATCCAACATTTTAGCTAGTTCTCCTGACCAAGAACCCCCACAAAGCAAGACTTTCTCAGCTTCGATTTTACCTTGATCTGTCAAGATCGCTTCCACTTTAGACCCGGTTTTTTCAAAGCCTAAAACCTGTGTATTATATAAAAATCGGACTCCTTTTTCCTCGAGGTATTTTTTCAAAAAACCATATAAACCACCGGGATCCAGATGTGCATCTCCAGGGAAAAGTACGGCTCCTCTGGCTCTTACTTCAAGATTGGGCTCTACTTTTTGGATATCAGCAGGAGTTAGGATTTCAGCGTCCAGACCATGTCTCCGAGCTAAATTGGCAAATTCAATTTCCTCTTTTTCCACTGACTCCGTCTGATAGGCCATCATCAGCCCTTTTTCTACCAAAGCGATGGCAGATTCGGGATGCTCAACTTTAAATTCTTGGTATAAAGCTTTGCTGAGAAGACTGAGATTTTTGAGAAAAGGGATGGCTTTTGCGACTTGCTTTTCATTGGCAGCTTTGAAAAACAGTAGACACCACTGAGCAAGTTTAAAATCTAATCTTGGATGAATGTAAAAAGGGCTTTTGGAAGAAAACATCCAACCGATTCCTTTGCTGATCATCCCGGGAGCTGCCAATGGAATAATATGACTGGGTACGATCATCCCCGCATTGCCTGTGGAGCAATTGTCTTTCAAGTCTGTGCGGTCAATTACAGTGACCTCAATCCCTTCTTTTTGAAGAAAATAGGCAGAAAATAAGCCGACGATTCCACCGCCGATAATTAGAGTTGGTTTCATAGTATAGCCTGAAAGTGAAAGGAGTGAAGCATTAGGGACGGGCGATAGGAGAAATAAGGAGGCTATTTAGTAGGTATTTGTGACATACTTGGATAATATTTGGGCCTCAAACTGTTCATCATCTTTAATTATTTCAAAGAACTCGGAGACGTAATTACGGGCTATTTTATATTGATTGGTTTGGATCTCACTTTTTAGCGTTCCGAGGATTTCATTGAGTACTTGCTCTTTCATCGGAAAATAGTCTCTGACATATTGTACCAGTTCTGGCCCTCTGCAGATCCCTCGGTACAACCTTTCCTGAACTGTTTGGATCGGTAAGTAATCATAGGGTATGGCGTAGGACGCACTGACAAACCCCGACATATCAAAGTCATAAGGAAGTGGGATGACCTTACTATCTTTTCGCTCCATGACTTTGATAGTATGCTGAACAGTATTTGACCAGTCTGTATTGCCGATCATAAATGAAAAAAAATCTTGCTTCAGGGCAACTATGTCATTTACAAGATTCGGTCGTACGAGTTTCGGATCAGAGATTTTCCCATCAAACCGTTTCGCTGTTTTGTCATCATCCTCAATCAAAAAGGAGGTCAATTGATAGCTTTTGGATCTTCGGCCCCGAGTAGCTGTGAGCGTAAGGTTGACCAGCTTAGTTTTAAAATAGTAAGGGCTGATTTTTTCGTAGAATTTATAATATCCAAATTCCTTCGCCATTAAGTCGTAAAAAGGTTCTGAATCTTCACAAGGCGGGACCAACTTTAAGGCTTTTTCCCCGTCAGAAATGGTGTTTCTAGCTTCTTTTTTGGCAATTTTTATTCGCACAGAGGTAAAGTCACATCGGATTCTTCTCGAGTTGCCACGCGCGCTCAGTTCCACTCGGATGGAATCCCTACTTCCGTCTTCCGACTTGTAGCGAAGCATACTGTTAAAAAACACGGTATCGGACTTAGCCTGTCTGAGGTCGTTCAGTGAAGTCGCCAATGCTATTTCCATGGGAGTCTCAGTGCTAAAAAAAGGGCTGCTTTGAAAAGCGGCAAGTTGCCCCGACCAAAAAGCTATAAAAAAGGAGGATAGAATATAGCTAGGCAACGCGCTCATCTGTGAATTGGGAAGAGTTTATTTTGATTGAGATTCATTTTCTAGCCTTGAACCCCATAATTGAAAGATTTTCAAAAGCCTTGTATAAGCAATTTAAGGATAATTCGCTTGAACCAAGGTCGGATTTCATTAACCTTAAAGGTCTTTAATTCAAATTTTTGGGTTTTATGCGAAAGCTTTAAGACCTCGAAGGTGTTGACTTGTTTTAGATTTAGATTTGAAGAGTTTTGTCTTAAATCGGACTAAGGCCTTTCTTGGTTCTTGATACTAGGCTCTTGATTCTTAAATCACTTGAAATCCATGCACATACGGATCATCGTCATCCAAAATGATCGTATTGTATCCATACACTTTTGCCCAACCTTCGATGCTTGGAATGATTGCAGGTTTGCCGGCGATTTCGGTGACTTCTTCGATTCTTCCGGTGAATTTTGATCCGATAAAACTCTCATGGATAAATTCATCGCCGGGTTTTAACCAGCCTTTAGCAAACCACTGCGCCATTCGAGCGGAAGTACCTGTGCCGCATGGAGATCGGTCGATGGCTTTGTCTCCGTAGAAAACAGCATTTCTGGCGGTGCTGTTTGGGTCCAAGGTTTTCCCCGTCCAAAGTACATGAGAAAGTCCACGGATTCGATCCTGTTCAGGATGTACAAAGTCGTAGCGTTCGTTCATTTTTGCGCGAAGATTTCGAGCCATGGAGATGAGTTGCTCGGCTTTGAAATGCTCTAATCCGGGAAAGTTTTCCTGCGGATCCACGATGCAGTAGAAATTGCCTCCGTATGCCACATCCACGGTGAGTTTACCGAGTTCTTCAGATTCGATTTCTAAGTTTTCGGCTGCCAAAAAACTCTTCACATTTGTAAGCTTGACGGATTTGACCTTTTTGCCTTCCTGTTTATATTCGATCAGAACCAAACCGGCCGGAGCTTCCATTCTTAGAAATCCCGGAGTTTTGGGATGTATCAATCCTTCTTCGATTGCAATGGTGATTGTGCCAATCGTGCCGTGACCGCACATGGGCAAGCAGCCGGAAGTTTCGATAAAGAGCACAGCAAAATCATTTTCAGGATCGTGTGGAGGAAAAAGCATGGAGCCCGACATCATATCATGACCCCGAGGTTCAAACATCAGTCCGGTACGAATCCAGTCGTAATTTTCAAGAAAATACTGACGCTTCTCCAGCATAGTATCTCCCTTGAGAAAAGGAATCCCACCAGAAACTACTCGAACAGGATTGCCACAGGTGTGGGCATCGATGCAAGAAAACGTATGTCTGGAACCCCTTGAGACTTCAGTATTCATCATTCAGTATTCGATGTTATTTATTTCAAAATTGAAAATTGGAAAAGATTGGAAAATTGGGATCGAATATTCAAAAGGAGACTTTTGATAAGATATTTTAATCCTAAGAGTCAAAGTTGTGAATCTAGTATTGAAGTTTCTCAAAATCTCGTAAACCGTCATTCGCACTTCTGAAATCAAATCCTATACCTCAAACTTCCCATTCACCTGCCTCATTATTCCTAATGGATTTTCGTCTTTCAACGCATCAGGAAGTAATTCTTGGGGCATATCCTGAAAGGCAATTGGCCGGGCAAAACGTTTGATGGCATGAGCTCCGACTGAAGTGCTTCTTGAATCCATAGTAGCTGGGAAAGGTCCGCCATGCTGCATTGCGTAGCCCACTTCCACACCGGTAGGGACGCCTCTAAAAAGCAATCGTCCACATTTTTCTTCCAATAGGTTGATGAATTCCTTGTGAGCACTGAGCTCATCGTTATCTCCCCAAAGGGAAATCGTCAACTGGCCATGAAGCTTTTCTGCAACTGCCATCAGCTCGGTTGTATTTTCATAAACTACCATCAAAGCGAAAGAGCCAAAAACTTCCTTCTGAAAGAAATTATCTCCCATCCAATCAGCAGCAGAGATTTCCGCCAAGGCAGGACTGGCATTGATCAGATGTTTTGCATCGGGAACTTTCACCCATTCCAATTCGGAGCGAAGCTGGAGTTCATTGAGGGATTTGTAATAGGATTCTGCAATTCCTTCGTGAAGCATCGGAGCTGCGGCTACTTCTTGAATCGCGTCCGATATGGCATTTCCAAATCGCTCAGCCAATGTTCTAGGGACGAATATCAATCCTGGATTTGTGCAGAATTGACCTGCTCCCAAAGTCAAAGAACCCACAAAGCTCTGGGCAAGTGGCACGAGTTCATTCTTTAATCGCTTTGGAAATGCAAAAATCGGATTGACTGAGCCCATTTCCGCATATACTGGAATCGGCTGATCCCGCTTGCCGGCGATATTGAAAAGTGATTTTCCCGCCCTAAATGAGCCTGTAAAACCTACCGCTTTCGCTAAAGGATGCTTGACCAAATCCTG
>JBDNIP010000146.1:0-2303 GCA_041688245.1 Algoriphagus sp. | reverse complement strand
TCAGTCTCCAATGATTCTCCATTTACTAGCTCAATGGATCCCTGATGGACAGCCTTTACTTTTTTATCAAAATGGATTTGAGTATGACTCAATTTTTTTCTCAACATTTTTGGGATCTCCCCCATCCCTTTAGCAGGGACAGCCGCATCACCCATCGAAAACATCTTAAATACAAACTCAAACATTCTTGAAGAAGTATTCAAATGTGGTTCTAAAAAGATCCCACGAAAGAAAGGCCTAAAAAAGTATGAGATAATCTGATCAGAAAACCCGTAGTCCTTCAAGTATTGAAGCGTTGGCTTGGAGTCAGATGCGAAGATCTTTTCAACAGTTTTTTTCTTAAGACTTTGGGTTAGACTAAACATTTTGAGCTTATCTAACAATGTTCCCACTTTCGAGAAAATCATTTCAAACACTTTAAATGGATTTCGTAGCGGATCAGTAATTGAAAACGATTCCTGTCCATCAAAGATCACTGCGCCTGGGTCAAAGTATTTCAAATTCAAGGTCTGATAATCTAAGTAACGTATTGCTTCTGGATAGGCGGTCAGCAGAATTTGAAAACCCTGATCCAACCTAAATCCGTCTAGTTCATCTGTTTTCACCCGACCTCCAATCGAATCACTACCTTCCAAAATAATCGGAGAAAAGCCAGCTTTTTCTAATTCAATTGCCGCTACTAATCCGGAAACTCCGGCTCCAATAATATAAATTTTTGCTTCTTTCATAGGTTTGAGAATTCTTCTTTCGATTCCTGCTGGTTTAAGAACTCAGAAATCAATGCCCTGTTTACAGCAATGTCTTTTCTATTTCTGTGCTTTTAGAATCTTATGCGCTGATTTCATTTCTCGTATATCCGCGAGCATATCAGTAACTAAATTTTCTGAGCTGATATAGTTGAGAAGCTTACTTCATTTCTTTCAAAAGGAATATCTGAAGGATTGAAACTATTCGTAATCCTCGCTGTAGCCCGAGGTAGGCAATAAAGAAGCCCTTTCCGATTGCTATCTCAGAGGATACAACTACTAGATTTCGACCCGTTCAGGATTCTAAAATGGCTATTTATTCTTTTGCCCTGCACTTTGTACCGAGTCATAAATGCTCGGGCTCTTTGGAAGCTAATTCAAAGTTCTCATTTTTTTCAGGCAACCACAATGTCCATAAACTTATCAAATGCACAGAGATCTTTACTTATAAAGCGGGGGACAATCATTTTTTCTTTTTACAAACGGTTTAATCCCATCAGTAAAATAGTGTAAAATCGTCTTAAATATAGCGCTATGAAAAATTTAATCGGATTACTCTGCTTTTTAATGCTCTCCACTTCCCTTGGATATTCACAGGAATATTTTCCTCCAAAAGGAACTTGGCAAACCAAAAGCCCTGCTGAAATGGGTTTGGATGCAGCTAAGATCCAAGCGGCCATTGATTTTGCGATCGCCCACGAAAGTGAAGCAAATCCCAATCTAAAGATTGCTCATTATGAAAGTGCTTTTGGAAGAGAACCCTTTGGCTATCCCGTAGGACCGATGAAGACTCGAGGCCCAGCTTCAGGATTGATTATCCACAAAGGGATGGTCGTAGGTCAATGGGGTGATCCAGCGCGAGTGGACTTGACATTCAGCGTGGCAAAAAGCTTTCTCTCCACTACCGCCGGGCTCGCCGTAGAAGAAGGCCTGATCCAAAGTGAAATGGATTTGGTATATCCATATATGGCACCGATCTATCCTTATGATCCGGTAAGATCCATGATGAATAAAGCAGATCATTTTGATCAGGAAGATGTTTTTGACCTTTTTGCTACCGAGCATAACCGCAGCATTCGCTGGAATGATTTGCTGCGACAGACCTCCGATTGGGAAGGTTCACTTTGGGGAAAGCCTGACTGGGCAGATCGTCCTGCTGAGGGTGTGGGTCAAAAGCGAGCTAGACCGCAGACCGCTCCAGGCGAAGTCTATGAGTATAATGACACACGTGTAAATGTATTGGCTCTGGCACTTCTGAATATTTGGCGAAAGCCACTTCCGCATGTGTTGAAAGATAAAATAATGGATCCTATCGGGGCAAGTGATACCTGGAGATGGACTGGATATGAGAATTCCTTCGTGATTCTCGATGGTCAAATCATCCAATCTGTAAGCGGAGGCTCACATTGGGGTGGTGGGATGATGCTTTCTGCTTGGGATCAAGCAAGATTTGGCTACCTCACACTTCACAATGGCAACTGGAAGGGAAAGCAATTGATTCCTAAAACTTGGATCGAAAAATCAAAAACCCCTACCCCTGCTAATCCGGGCTATGGC
>JBDNIP010000972.1:0-1668 GCA_041688245.1 Algoriphagus sp. | reverse complement strand
AATACAGACGATATGCGAGAAGCTCCTGCAGGAGTGATCATCGACGAACTCAGAGCAGCCGGTGCGACAGTCAAAGCATACGATCCCGTAGCAATGGAAGAAGCACGCGAACATTATATTTTTGATAAAGTGACTTACTGCAAAGATGCCTACGAGGCGCTGGTAGATTCTGATGCTTTACTGCTAGTCACTGAATGGTCCGAATTCCGAATTCCGAGCTGGGAAGTAGTAGGTAAACTTTTGAAAAACAAGGTCATTTTTGACGGCAGAAATATTTATGACAGAAAGTATCTTAAAACGTTCGGCTTTGAGCATTACGGGATAGGGTCTAGGTGAAGGGAAGTTTTTATTTGCTAAAGAAGAATTTGGCTAGTTTTGATGCCAGATCAAGTTTATCAGCTCAATTTCTATGAATTTTATCACTTATTAAATCCTAATGATAGAGTGGCAAGCGCTGATTTTTTCAAATTTCTAAGCATAATATTATACAAGTTTATTGAGATTATCTTTGCTTAAAACCTCTTGAGCCTACTTCAATGTTGTAGTTTTAATAAATATCAAATAAATCGAATTGAGGAATTCCTCTATTTTTAAATCAGATTATAAAAGTATAGGTTGGTCATTTGTTGACCGATTCGGTACACAGGCCAGTGCATTCGGATTCAATATCTTCTTGACTAGAATAATTGATCCAGAAGATTTTGGCTTGATAGGAATGATTATGGTATTCATGGCACTCGGTCAAGCCTTGGTAGATTCAGGAATGACCTCATCATTGATTAGAAAAAAGGAAACTGATGCGCTAGACTTTTCAGTAGTATTTATTGGTAATCTGATATTCAGTGTAGTCATTTATGTGATAATTTTTCTTGTGGCTCCGTCCATAGCTGATTTTTACGACCAAGTTATTTTGACAAAGATTATTAGGGTTTATGGTCTTGGATTTATTTTCATTGCTTTATCAGCTATACAACAGACAATATTAGTAAAGCAAATGAAATTCCGTCTTCTAACCCAAATTCGACTTCCTGCCACACTTATAAGTGGCATTATAGCTGTAGTTTTCGCACTGAATGATTTCGGGGTATGGAGTCTGGTGATAATGTATTTAACAAATCCAATTCTATTGACTCTTTTCTTTTGGTTTTTTGGGGATTGGAAATTGAATCTAAGCTTTCAGAGAAAAAGGTTTCTAGAGGACTTTTCTTTTGGGTATAAATTATCCTTTGCGAGTATTCTCAATACTATCTTCGATAATATCTATTATGTGATTATCGAAAAATTCTTTTCGGTTACTACCTTAAGCTTCTACACTCGGGCGCACACGATGAAACAGTATCCTGTCGAAACGTTCTCTTCAGCTTTGCAAAGAGTGACCTATCCCATGTTCGCTGAGAATTCGAATAATTTGACGCTATTGAGGGCAAATTTTAGAGAGTTGACCCAGCGAGTTGTATTTATAATTACGCCCGTGATGATTCTAGGTTCAGCTTTAGCGAAGCCACTGTTTCTTATTCTTTTTGGGGATATATGGCTGCCGGCTGTTCCCTTTTTTCAAGTTCTTTGTTTTACGGGTATTTTGTATCCGATCCATTCCTATAATTTGAATATTCTCAATGTTTTTGGACGTTCTGATTTATTTTTGCGACTTGAAATAATCAAAAAGTT
>JBDNIP010000971.1:0-2588 GCA_041688245.1 Algoriphagus sp. | reverse complement strand
CTTCCGGTGGTGGATGTCCTTGCTTTAATAATAATATAGATCTGATGAACAAGAAATCGACTACTGTATATTTAGATGTGCCTTTACAGGAGATTTCAGTTAGGCTAGGGGTTTCGCGATCTCAGAATCGACCAATGTTCTCAGGATTGAAGCAAGGAGCGATTACACTGAAATTAAAAAGTTTACTAATAGAGCGAGAGTACTTTTACAATCAGTCAAAAATAAAACTCAGCGGAGAAAACCTTTCCGCTGAGTTATTACTTGCTGAATTTATTCGGTTGACTAAAAGCCAAGACTAAGTGTCAAATATCCACTTGTGATCGAGTTCTTAATCTCTGTAACAGGACCAATGTTATTCCCTGCATTATCCAATACTTGATAGCTCGTATAACGTGTGTTGGAATTTTGATTGACCAATGCAAAATCTATAGTGAAGTTTTTGATACGATAACCTACTCCACCCGAAATTTGCTGAGTGCTTCGATCGTAATCTGAATTAGCAATAGGGTCTCCGAAATATCCATAACCACCTCTAAGTCTGAACTGATCAAATTTGACTTCTCCACCCAGACGGAAATTCAATGTGCTGGTATAAGTGCTTCGGATAGCTTCATTGTCTGGTCCAACATTAAAGTCATTTGAGTTCAATCTGGCTGCAGAAAAGTCTACCCAATCTACGTCAGCAGATATAAAACCTTTCTTTCCTGCAAAGAATGTTGCTCCTACGCCAAGTTTAAGTGGAGTATTTAAGTTATATCTGCTTATGAATAAATCTGTAGCAGCTTCCTGTCTGTTAAGAAAAAGATTTTCATCGAATTCATAATTCTTATAATTCGCAACAGCACTAGCATTGTACTCTTCATTCAAAGAATACCAAGTAGGGCTTTGAAAATTGAATCCAAGATTTATATTATCAATCGGTTTATAGATTAATCCTACATTAATATTTACTCCACTTCCATTAATTAATAGATTCTCCCTCAATGAAGAATTGTCTAACGGTTGGTCAATAAATTCTTCATTATATACTTTAAAGGAATTAAAATTTAGTGATCTAATTCCTAGTGAACCCCCTACAAAAAGTTTGTGATTGAAGTTTGCTCCATAAGCCAGAGTGATTTGGTTTGCAGTTCCTTCCTGTCTGATATTTTCATCTTGAAATGGAAGCCCAAGGACAAATGAATCGTAGATGTCTGGATTATTTATTACATTTCCATCGGTATCAAAAGCGATTGGATTAATTTGATAAGTTGAGTAGGCGAGGCCTGTCAAGCCGAAAGATTCGATTTGGTTTTCAGGAATTCCGAAAGAATCTTGTAAATAAAAATCTATGATTGAAGTTCCTCCCAATAAATCTGAGGAGTAGCCATACTCTGTATTGAAATTTGCAATTCGTTGAATGCTAACTCCAAATGCCCCGCCTTTAAAAGCGCCTCGATTAAATGGTCCTTTTTTGCTACTTAGTACAAAGCTTAGATTTGGAAGTGAGAAATTTGAGGTATTATATTGTCGACCCTGTGCTAAGAAACTTGTCTCAATTCCCCAGTCTGAAACGCCTAAAGTAATGCTCGCTTCAGAACTCCGAAAAAAACCTAAGCCAGCAGGATTTCCCGAAATATTCGACACATCACCACCTAGTGACCATTGAGTACCACCTATAGCCATAATCCTTGCAGATCCAGCTGGCTTGTTCTGACTGAAACGGTAAGCATCTTCAAAGTACCCGCTTTGGGAAAAGCTTGATGTGATAGAGATAAGGAAG
Source organism: Algoriphagus sp. (assembly GCA_041688245.1). Classification (GTDB taxonomy): domain Bacteria; phylum Bacteroidota; class Bacteroidia; order Cytophagales; family Cyclobacteriaceae; genus Algoriphagus. The sequence continues at coordinate 826 of JBDNIP010000971.1, read as the reverse complement.
AATAATACCAAAAAGGATAATCTCATTTAAAATTGTGTTTAGTTTGATTTAAATAACCAGTAAAGGAAAGTAGCAGGTAAAAGTTTTACAAAAAAAGGGGAATTTTTAAGTTCCCCTTTTGTATTTATTCATAAAAAGTTTGAATTATTATATTTATCAGATCAATTTCCTCTTCCTCCTCTTGATCCTCCGGAACTAGATCCACCTGTACTTCCACTACTTCTTGATGCTCCACCTCCGGAACTCATTCCACTACTTCTGCTTGGGCTGCTGTAGGATGATGGCCTAGAGTAGTTATTATTTGACCTGCTTGGAGTGCTATATGTTCTTGAGTTAGTTCCTCCATTGTTATACCCGCTACGACTAGGACTGCTGCTTCTATTGTAAGAAGGACTAGTTGTGCGACTGTTTCCATAAGAATTAGAAGACCTGTTGACATCTCCTCTAGATGAGCCAGAATAATTTCTGGTATTAGATGGATTCATTGATGGTCTTGCCGATGGCAATGCACTTCTTGATCTAGTAATAGACCTGTCCATTGCAGGAGATGCTGAATTTCGGGATGATTGATTCATATCTGTCCTTGATCTAGGATTAGTATAATAATCATTTTGTGAAGTCCCAAAATCTCTTGAGGAGATACGCGCATTGTTATTCGAATTATTGACTCCTGATCTTGATGTCAAAACATTTTGTCTTGCTTGAGCTCTTGCAGTATTAGGTTGGATCGCAGCATTTGCTGAATTCCTACCTGAATTTGCCAGAGAAGATCCTCTAGTTGGTCTAGCTCCGGTCACTACTCTGCGATCACCATATTCTCCTCCTG
>JBDNIP010000145.1:0-2833 GCA_041688245.1 Algoriphagus sp. | reverse complement strand
TAGAATGAAAACTGGAATACCCAGCTGAGAGTTGGAAATGACATCTTCGAGCGGCAATTTGACCGAGTGACAGCTACTGAAGGAAACTTCGTTATTCCCGGATTTTACAACTTGAGCAATACCACGCAGATTTTTGCTAGTCAAGGCAAGTCAAGTCGCCGACTGGTTGGATTCTATGGAGATTTGATGGTTGACTATAAGAACTTCATTTTCTTAAACGTGACCGGTAGAAACGACATCTCTTCTACGCTGCCAACGGACAATAATTCATTCTTCTATCCTTCAGTGAATTTAGGATATGTATTCAGCGAAAATTTTGAGCTTCCGAGTTGGATTACCTTTGGAAAGCTAAGAGCCTCTTGGGCTCAGGTGGGTAAGGATACCAATCCGCACATATTGGGCGCATTCTTCGTAGCTCCGTCTGTGTTTCCTCTAAATGGGCAAGTCGGATTCTCCAAAAACTCAGTATTCGGCGATCCAAACCTTAGACCAGAATTGACTACTTCGATAGAATTCGGAACCCAGTTTGCTTTCTTCAATAACAAAGCAAACCTGGATATCACCTACTATAAGTCAAATTCAAGAGATCAAATCATCCCTGTACCAATATCAGATGCTACTGGCTTCTCTTCCTACATTACCAATGCAGGTGAAATCGAAAACCAGGGTTGGGAAATCGTCGTAGGCGGTACACCTATTGAGCGTGGTGACTTCAGATGGGATGTCAGTGCCAACATCACCACGAATAGAAATGAGGTAAAAGCAATCCGTGAGGGAATAGATCAAATTGTGATAGGTAGCCAGTTTGGTTATGTGGGGTCCACCGTGACTATGATTCTAAAAGAAGGCCAAGCTTATGGAAATATCTACGGAAGCTCCTACACAAGACCTCGCGCAGTGGAAGGTACCGAAACACTAGACCATGATCTTCCACAGTTGATCGGAGCAAATGGTTTTCCGACAAGAAATGCAAATCAATTGATCTTGGGAAATGCAGTACCAAAACTATTTGGAGGTATTCGAAATCAATTTTCTTACAAAGATTTTGAATTTTCCTTCCTAGTCGATTTCAGATCGGGTTTAGAGCAATACAACCAGTTTGGCAATTTCCTATCTGCTTTTGGAAAGCAAGAGGATTCTAATCGAAGAAATGAGACCGTAGTATTTCCGGGAGTACTGGCAAATGGAGCACAAAACGAGAAGCCTGTATTCTTGGGCCAAGGTGTGGGTCCTGATGGTGTGAACTACGGTGCGGGATATTGGAGAAATTCGGTAAGAGGTGTTTCTGAAAACTTTGTAAGTGATGCCGCTTTTATCAAACTAAGAAACATTACACTGGCTTATAATCTCAGCCCGGAACTTATAGAGCGAACGCCATTCCGTACGGCGCGACTGTCAATTGCAGCTAATAACATTCTTCTTTATACGCCTTGGGACGGATTTGATCCGGAATCGTTTTCAGCAGGTGCGGGCGGCAATGCCGTAGGATTTACCGGACTTGGATTTCCGGGTGTGCAGAGTTATTTCGTCACCTTAAATCTGGGACTATAAACCTCTAAAATCAGAAATATGAAATTAAATAATAAAATAAAATCAATTTTGGGCATATCCTTGATCCTTTCAGCTTCGGCTTGTGAGAGTTTCCTTGATGTGAATACCAACCCAAACAGTCCCGGAGATGCCCCTATCTCAGGATTGATGACCAATAGTACATTTGAGACTTCACTCAATGTGTTTAGGAGCGGAAGTGCGGTAAGCAACTATGTACAATACCTAGCCTCACCCAACCCGGATAGTGGTTCAGATACCATGGAACCTTTAAATTTTAGCGGAACATGGTTCAGCTTATACAATGTCATGACTGACTTGAATGAGATGAACATTAAAGCCGAAGAAGCTGGTTCGCTTCATTACCTGGGAGCAGGTCAAGTACTGATGGCTCTAAACTTAGGCATGACTGTGGACTTATTTGGAGATGTGCCATTCTCTGAGAGCTTCAACTTCACCACCGTTACACCAAAATATGACGATGATCAGGTACTTTATGGCAATGTGATCAGTCTGCTGGATCAAGGAATAGCGAATCTTCGTGCAACCTCGCAGGTTTCTATCGGTGCTGACGACTTCATTTATGGAGGCGACATACCTACTTGGATCAAATTTGCACATACACTGAAAGCAAGATATTTGATTCATTCCAAGGGCGGCTCAGGTTTCAGCGCGGCAGAAGTTTTGGCAGCCACTGCGGCGGGCTTTACTTCGAATGCAGATAATGCAGAGGTGGTTTTTTTCGAGCAGCGATTCAACCCTTGGGCTCAGATCGCCATTAATAATGAGGCCCTACTATTGGGTGGATGGATTTCAGAGCAATTTGTTGAGGCTTTGGATGGCACTTCTTATCCAGTGGTTGATCCGCGTCTCCCATTGATGATCGGCACTACAGATGCCGGCGAGTTTGTTTGGAAACCTGTTATAGATAGTGTTACCAATCAAGCATTAGTATTAAATTATTATGCTGATAACTCCGACATTGGCTCGCTGCATTACATAGGTTTTTTTAGAAACGATGTATTAGGAACTGTAAATATTTGGGAAACAAACTATTGGCAAATTCCTTGCGGAAATGGTAGTTATGTAAGTGGTTTGATTGCAGAGTTTAATCCATTAACAAAGCCAAATTTGCCAACCGTAGGCTATTATGGTTTTGAAACTGTTAGCAATTTTTATACTGCTTTCAATTTGAAAGTTAGCACACAACTTGACTATACAGTAAATGTGCAACAAAATTCACAGCAATTTTACAAAGCAATTCAATTAGAAATAGCTATCAAAT
>JBDNIP010000970.1:0-1612 GCA_041688245.1 Algoriphagus sp. | reverse complement strand
CGTTTTCAGTAGTTTTCATAAAGGAGAAATAGTCCTTCAACTCTGCTCTAGTTTTGGCTTCCCAACCTAAGTCCTCTACTCCGTGAATCACCAATACCAGCCAGATATTGTCGTGGTTCATGGTTGTGTCAATCCAAGCTTTCATATCCTCAAATGAATGGCGGGTAAGAATGCCTCGCTGCCATTGAATATACTCCTTTGTCGAGGCTCCCGGCTCAGCTTGGCTGCCACGATTGATCTCTTCCAGCCAAGTTTCTGGCATTCGATTCCTGAGTGAAGGATAAATTTTGTGAGCGTAGTCCATGACCCGCTCATTTTCTGTTCCATAAGGTCCTTCTGCCGAAAAGATCGATTCTTCTCCGATGAATTTCGAAAGATCAGCCTTGCTTTGTTCCAATTCATAAAGCATGTTGACTTCATCTAACACCGCAAGTTTTGGGTGAGTGACGGTATGGGATGCGATCTCATGACCTTGAGCAGCATAGGATCTGTATTGCTCCCAAGAAGTCGTGTCTGCTACATTATTATGGAATACGACTTCTCCAGTATCGACCATTTTCCCTAACCTGACTTTTTCAAATCCTTCATCCAGTAACTCATGCGCTTCCTTGATTTTCCCAGATTCAAATAGCGATCCGACTCTTGCATGATAGTCTTCTGCTTCAGTAGTTCCTGTAAAAACGATGAGGGAGGCCCTTTCAAAGAAATTACTGGAATCAGTTTTTGTGGATGCAGTTTCTCTGATTATATCCTCGGGATTTCTACCTATAAACTTCCCTTTTCCTGATCCTTTCACTTTTCCAGTGATAATGTAAAAAGTTGCAGGAAGACTCAAGCTATCCAGGATTGGTTTGGCAATTGTGAATTGATTGATAATTCCATCATCGAAGGTGATAGAAATGGCTCCAGTTTTTCCTTCAGGCCATTTGGTGATTTCTGATGTCCCGATTATCGGGTTGGATTGGGAGCAAGAAAAGGAAAAGCCAATGAGAATTGCAGAAATTGTCTTTTGAATGTGTTTCATGTTGGGTGGGAAGGTTTTCAATTCCAATATCTCACTTTTGTTTGGTTGAAGACGAACCGCTGATCCAAAATGGAATAAATCTGGATTAGAATAAGTTAATACTATTTAGTTAAATCAAATGAAAAATATTTCCTTTTTTGTAATATGTGGTTGTTGAAGGAATAAGTCTGCCTCATGATACCGAATGGGAGATGAGGATAAAAACTTAATACCTGAACATTTTTCACTTGTACAAAAATGTTTTTTTGCGGGAATTTTTATGAACTTGATTCACTTCAGTTTTAGTCCCGCAGGGATAGCAGAACCGCGACAAATCGATCTTTAATTGACAGATTTTCAGGAAATTTTGGATCTATCTTCGAACTCCGATATATAATCTAGGTTTAAAAAAAATACTCGTTGCGATCACAATTTAATGCTACTTTCAATAAGTATAAATTATTTAGCTAATAAACATTATCACGAATTTTTTTAGATAGCTGTTTTATACCTGATTCGGAGGTTGTGTATTCCTGTTGCAATCCTCATGACGAGATGTCTTTTATCGAAGCCTTTTATTCTGATTTTATCACGTATCATCCTTAGTCT
>JBDNIP010000969.1:0-2356 GCA_041688245.1 Algoriphagus sp. | reverse complement strand
TCGCGCCATGTGATCAAGGGAGATGATGGAGGAATTGGAATTTCGTACGACAGAGGAATCAAGTGGCTCTTTATAACTAATTTACCGGTAAGTCAGTACTATCGCGTGGCGGTAGATAATGCTACTCCCTATAATATTTATGGAGGATTGCAAGACAATGGAAGTTGGGTGGGACCAAGTGAAACTTATCGCACGGATGGAATCTTGAACGAAGATTGGAAACGCCTCGGAGGCGGAGATGGCTTCCTCAATCTGGTGGACCGAAATGATCCAGACGTCGTCTATACCGAATCTCAATATTTGGGACTTTCACGCCTCAATTTGAAGACTGGACAACGTCAAGACATTCGTCCCGGTGATCCAAAAGGCAGAATCAGTGCAAGAAGAAACTGGGATGCTTGGGGACCGGGAATTCCGGAGCCGGAACTTGGAAACGCCATGGCACCAGGCAACTGGGATGGCCCTTTCTTTTTGTCCCATCACGATGCCAATACCATTTATGCAGGCACTAATGTCCTTTGGAAAAGTATAGACAACGGGTCCACTTGGGCTTCGCTAGGCGATCTCACCACCAAAGTGAATCGACGCGAGCTTTCAATTATGGGACAACGGCCAGAGGCCAGCACTGCCTCCCTTGACGATGGAATTCCCTACTATCCTACGTTGACGGCTGTGGCTGAAGACCTTCACACCCCAGGAATGCTATATGCCGGAACAGATGACGGCTTGCTTCAAGTATCCGGGGACGATGGACAAACATGGAATGACGTGACCAGCGCTTTAGGCGGACTTCCAAAGGAGACCTGGATCAACACCTTTGAACCTTCAACACACACGGCAGGAAGAGCCTACGTGGCGATCAATAATTATAGAAATAATGATTTTGCGAATTACATCTATCGCACCGAGGATTACGGCAAGACTTGGGAATCCATTGAAGGTGATTTGCCTGCTGGTCGGGTAGCACGGACGCTTAGGGAAGATCCTAAAAACCCTAATTTGCTCTACTTAGGCACAGAAATAGGCCTTTTTATTAGCATTGATCGAGGACAGCATTGGGTTGAATTGAAAAGCAATATGCCGACACTTCCCTTCAACGATTTGGTCATTCATCCGAGAGATAATGATTTGGTCTTAGCCACACATGGCCGTGGAGTTTGGATTTTGGATCATGTCAATGCCCTTCAAGAATTGAGTCCTGCCACACTTCAACAACAAGCTGCTTTATTCTCGATCTCAGATGCCGAAATCATCAATTACTTAGATGATGGCGCTCATACCGGAGACATGTACTACCGCGGAGAAAATCCGGCTTTCGGAGCCGCTATCGATTATTACCTGAAAGACTCAGTCGCTGAGGACGCGATCAGTTTAAGCATTTATGATGCTCAAGGAAACCTTGTGGATGAGGTCAAGACTATGAATAAGTCAGGGCTTCATCGGGTCATGTGGGAACTGCGCTACAAAAATGAGAATGCCGGAACAGGTCGATCCAGGATGTCTGGCCCTTATGTTTTGCCAGGTCTATATACTGCCAAATTGCAAGTGAATGGCGAACTGTATGCCCAGAAATTCAGCGTAAGTGATGATGTTCGCTTGGATATTTCTGTAGGTGTGAGAAATGAATGGACAGCATCGCAACAGAATATATTAGCCTTGTATTCCGAAGTTTCTGCAGACCGAGCGCCTATCCAAAAGCTGGAAAACCAACTCGATAAGCATGAAAAAGACAGTATTTCATACGACAAAAGCAGTGCAGCTCCGCTACGGGAAATCAGTAAAAAGTATGATGAGCTGAACAGCAGAGTCAGAATACTTTATTCACAAATAGGTGACTATATCGGCCCATGGACCTATGACCAAAAAGAGCAATACGAGTACTACCGCTCGATGAAAGCCAAACTTGTATTGGAAAGAGACCAAGTGATTAAGAACACCATACCCAAAATCAACAAAGGACTTAAAAAAGATAATCGATTGACTGTAAATTAACTACTTGAATTATTGATGATGGAAGGAGCCTATTGAAAACCAATATGGGATGTTTTTACGAAGTAGGAGAAATGACTGATTTTAAAAAAAATGAATACCTTTTGGGGCGAAAATTAAAAAATAATATCACTGGCAATCGCAATGGCTACAGCGCATTGAAACACTACTTAGCTGGAACCTGAAAATCATTAAGAATATCAAACAGATGAAACCAAAACTACTATTATCTCTTTTATTGATTCTGTTTTCTCTTGCGTTAAACGCTCAAATAAAAACTGCAATCATTTGTGGCAAACTTATTACCGCAGAAGATGATAAGGTTTACATCAATACAGTACTAGTCATCGAGGAAGACAGAATTGTG
>JBDNIP010000968.1:0-6029 GCA_041688245.1 Algoriphagus sp. | reverse complement strand
TCTCAGGCTAATTCCCACCGTTATTCCCACTACTTCTTTCAGTTACTTCCTAAGCGGAGTGCAAAGGTAATTGAAAGTTTCTCACATCCAAAAGAAATTTTTGATATCTTTTTGTGACTGCTAATCCAAATCATTATCCTACCTCTCTGCTACTTCCCCCGATACCGTCTGTGTCGTTTGGGAATGCAAATATCTCCCTTTTATCCCCACTAACAAGGGGTAGGTAAATCTTTCTCGTATAATACCCTTAACTCATTGATCAATAAGGAGAAAAATTTAACCCAAATAAGCTATCAATTTTACAGAGAGATTAGACCGCAAATGATAAATTAAATCGTGAATTAGGTAGTTGGTAAAATAATATTCCGATTATGCTTTTACTACCTTAGTATCTAAAGCTTGGAAGAGGGCTATAGTACTTTTTACGAGGGTCCGCTGATGAAAATATATAGCGAAGGGATATCTCATGGGCCCCACCCGTACTTCGCTGACCAAATTTGGAAATTATGAAATCAAAGCTGTAACCGATTTCTAACCCAGACTCTAAACTAATTCCCAGCAGTGCTATTATCGACTCATTATTCGGTAAGGAATACTTGGTAGGGAATCCTCTATGCCATAATCCAAGGACTAAAGGTTCGAAAAAAAGCTCTGCTCCGAAATCTAATTGAGAAAATTGACCCTGAGATTTATAATTAAAAGCTAGAGCCACTGATCGCTCTTGATCGGTATTATTGAAAAAGTCATTGATTTCCCCGGGAGCTAGATCAAACCTGATCCCGCCATGAGCGGAGTATTTGATGGGAAGCTGATTCCCATCTATTATAAGATAACTGATCTGTGGTGTCAATAAATGAAAAGCTGAAAGCCCAAGCCAGACTTTCTCATTATAAAACAGCAAGCCCGATCCAAGATCAAATGCTGATTGCCTTGCCTCACCCTCAAACTCTTCACCGGGTTCGCCGATAATAGTCCCACGATCAATATCTAATTGTGTTCCCAGGATTACATCACCAAAGAGCGCATCTCGAGCCATAAAACTAGCCTGAGCACCCGCATTCAGGAAAGCTTTCTCCCCAAGTCTAAGGCGATAGCTATAAACCAATCCAAGATCAAAACTCTGGCTCTGTGTAAATGACTCTTTTGCACCGTTGATCAAGACCCCAAAGCCAGAATTATACCGTTCTGAGAAATGGTCCACATAAGCGGAATAAGCCACAAAGCTTTGATTCAATGATGGCCATTGCGTTCGGAAATTTGCCCCAACCCGCGTAAGTCCTGTCGCTCCTGAAAATGCAGGGTTTAAATAAAGTGGGTTTGCATAGAATTGGGAATATTGGACATCCTGACCAAACAAGGTTGTTCCAACAAAATAAAAAGCAATCAGTAAAACTATTCGACTCATTACCTGATCAGTTTAAATTTGCCCTCTTCCACCACTTTCTCTCCATCTATGGCCACTGCATTGAATCTAAAAAAGTAAAACCCTGAATCAAGTAGCTCACCGTTGAGTTTACCATCCCAACCTTCGGTAGTAAGTTCATCAATGCGGAAGATAAGTTGACCCCAAGAATTGAAAATCATAAACTCCAGTTTGTTGATTCCTTTAAATTTTGGCACAAATGTTTGATTTAAGGCATCCAAAGGAGTAAATCCAGTAGGAAACATGACTCGATAGCTTCTGGTGATTGATACTAGGTTAGTAATAGTTTGTATACAACCATATTGATCAGTTATTGCCAATTGGACTTCAAATTGCCCTTTTTTACCAAAAATATGAATCGGATTTCTCTCATTGGAACTAGCACCGTTACCAAAATCCCAATTCCATATGACTGCCCTGGAATCAGATCGATCTGTAAATTGGATCGGATCATCAGGAAATATTCCTCCCTGCTCATCCCCTATGATATCTGTCCCTTCTACCATAAAGTCAAAATTCACCTCCAATAGCTGGTCGAGAATTACGACTTCCAACTGTAATGGCTCTCCGTAACAGTCCAAATCTTTGTATTTCACAAATAGCTCAAATACACCTGATAAGCTTATGCTTGTCAATGCCTCATTTCTATATTCCTGACCTTGCCCTTTTAGTAAGTAATCAAAAGAAGTCAAATCAAACGCCGAGATGGAAGTCGTAACATCTACTGATTGACCAGGAGTACAGCCCACTGTGGGATTAGAAATTATAAATAGAGGCAATTCCGGATAGTCGATTATGATAATATTGGATTTTGCCGCACAATTTTTTCGATTGTACCCAAAAATCTGATATTCTCCCGATACAGTTACTGTGTAGGTATTTTGATCAGCCCCTTGCACCAATTCGCCGTCTCGAAACCATTCGAAACGGGAATAAGCTTCTTCTCCCAATCCAATTAAAACCCCCGATTCACCTTTGCAAAGTCGTATAATTTCATTTTCAGTTTCTTGATTTCCAGTAATTCGAAGAGTAATTGGCTCGGGTGAATCTTGAATCAAAAGAGTCATCGAATTTCCTGAAGAGCTTTTTCCGTAGGAATCTGTCAAGGAGTAGTAAACGGTAACTTGCTGATCGGTAAATCCAGGATTAGGAAAAAAAGTAAACTCTCCCCCAACATCCCCTGCCTTAAATGTACCCTGGGAAAGTTCCAATATTCTATTTTCTTCTCGACACTTCGCCTGAGAACAAACATCTCCTGACTCTTCCTCAATATCTTCCAAGGAAGCATAAAACTGCAAACAACGAATCACGCTACTTTCGTTTGGTAAAACCACCTCCTCATCAGTGATGAAATAGGTGTTTTCCTGTCCTTCACAGGATGCAATTTCATCAAAATCCACCCCTTTTGGATCTTCCAAAGCTTCATCATTGGACACCTCCACCAGCAGATTTCGAATTTCATGATAGTTGGTAAATCCTCCTGTCGAAGCTGCAAATCCAATTTTAAGATTTTTTGGGGCTGGAAAATCGTATGGCCCATCAAAAATTGTCACCATTCGAGGCTGTCCTTGTGCAGTGGTCACCATCATCTGGAGTGTTACAAAATATCCGGTTTTATCCTGTTTTGGTTGAAGTTCTAGAAACACTTTTCGATATCCTGACTGATTAGGATCAGTCACGCGCTGCGTACCTGTCCCGCCAGAACTGATCGGGAATTGACTATCAGGATTGAGCCCATCGTTGTCAAGTGACATAGTTTTCCGACCAACCAGAAAAGCATAGCCCGAAGTACCATTACCCGGGCCTCTGATTGCAATTGCATCTGGTACTAAGTCGGTACCAGCGCCAAGAAAACCTCCTACTTTATTTTCAACTGTATTTCCAAAATTCCCAAACTCATCAAAACCTATCCCAATGTAAGCTCTTGATAGACCTGGATCATTTCCCTTTTGAGCATAGCCAAGAGAACCTCCGAACCCCCCAACAGTAAATACCGGCACATCGGCATCAAAAAGAAAAAAAGAAATACCGTCGGCTCTGTTTACAACATCTCCACCGTAGCTGAAATATTCAAAAGAAGCCTTTATCCCGAATACAGAAGGGAAAGGAATATCGACATACACATAGCCACGCTGGTTGGTTTGATTTTCAGTTAGTCGTAAAACCCCATCGATTAATCTGGCATTACCACCAAATACCGTAGACTCCTGAATCGAGGAGCCGTCAAAAGACTCACAATAAGGAAATCCTATCTGGCCATAGGAATTTTGAATGATGAGTATATAAATAAAAATAAGCGACAGCGATCGCATCTTAGATTTTTTGGATTGGTCGAATATCAAAAAAATAATTTGAAATATAAGCATACAAAAAAGCCTTTCAATTTGTGTTGAAAGGCTTTTATTTTTATCTCAATATAGTTTGCTCTCGGTCCGGACCGATGGAGACCAATTTAATTGGAACTCCCAGCTCATTTTCTAAATAGGCAACGTAGTCTTTTAATTCAATTGGAAAGTCATCATATTCTCTAATTCCTTTTAACGACGTATTCCAGCCTTTCATCGATTGATATACTGGGTTTACGTCCAAGTCAGAAATCTCAAAACTCAAGCGATCAATACGCTCACCTGTCGGTAATTCATAGTGCGTACATATTTTGATTTCCTCAAAAATATTAAGTACGTCGCCTTTCATCATGAATAACTGTGTGACCCCATTGATCATAATTGAGTAACGCAAGGCCGGAAGATCTAACCAACCACATCTGCGAGGACGGCCAGTGGTGCTTCCAAATTCATTTCCTTCCTTTCGCATTGCCTCTCCCATATCGTCGAAAAGCTCGGTCGGAAAAGGCCCACTACCAACTCGAGTACAATACGCTTTGAATATGCCAAACACCTCTCCTATTTTGGATGGAGCTACACCTAATCCTGTACATGCCCCAGCAGTCATGGTGCTGCTACTTGTCACGAATGGATAGGAACCAAAGTCAATATCCAAGAGTGAGCCTTGCGCACCTTCCGCTAAGATTCTTTTATTCGAATCTAGTGCATCGTTAACAACATATTCACTATCGATCAGATTTAGCGTTTTGAAAAAATCAACAGCAGCAAAAAACTGCTCTTCCATTTCTGGTAACGCATCAGTGGAATGATTGTAGAACGAAAGTGTTGTTTTATGCTTTTCGACTAAAGCTTGATATTTCTCATGAAAATCTGGATTTAAGATATCACCAACCCGTAAGGCAGTTCTACCGATTTTATCTTGGTAAGTAGGTCCGATTCCTTTCAGGGTAGAACCAATTTTTTTATCCCCCTTTGCAGTTTCCATTGCTGCATCCAAAAGCTTGTGAGTAGGTATTATGATTGTAGCCTTCTTGGAGATTACCAAATTCTTCATATAATCTATGGGGAATTTACTTAATCCATCAATTTCCTTTTTCAGGACAGTCGGATCTAATACTACTCCATTCCCAATAATATTAAGGATTTGAGGCCTGAATATCCCCGATGGAATCTGATGAAGGACATGCTTTATCCCATCAAATTCTAACGTATGTCCAGCATTTGGCCCACCCTGAAATCGTGCTACGATCTCATATTTAGGAGCTAAAACATCTACAATTTTTCCTTTTCCTTCATCTCCCCATTGGAGACCCAGAAGTACATCCATCTTCATTTGATGTGCGGTATATTCGGTTACACTAGTCTTTTAAAACTGCGAAATTTGCGATTAGCCAATACAAAACCAAGGATTAAAAGGTTTTTATTATTAGAGTCTGCCAGTTATATAAATTTCAAAAAAAAATAATTTAGATAAAATCAAGAAATTTGAAACTTTTTAAAATCACCCAATGAATCAAAGACAGTAAATATATTGTTCAGTTTAGTGATGATTAATAGCTTCTTAACGTGCTCTGATGGTTCCGTGAGGTAAACTTCTCCACCTACATTTCTCATTTTGGTAAGCATGGTAATTAGGAGCCCAATCCCGCTAGAGCTTATGTACCTAACTTCACTAAGATCGATGACAAAAGTTCGCGCACCATCCATAATTGCATCAGAAACAATTTCCACCAATTTTGGGCCTATTGCATCACCGATTAAGTCCCCTTGTATGAAGAGATAATTAGCCAACTCGTCTTTGCTTGAATTATATGTCAGTTTCATGAGGCTTTTGTTTTTTTATTTTCACAAGAGTCGTTATTGCAATTCCCGTACAGAATTAGTGAATGATGGAGCACTTTAAACTTCAAAATATCTCCAACTGTATTTTGAATATTTTGAATTCTGGGATCACAAAATTCTAATACCTCATTGCAATTAATACAGATTAAGTGATCGTGTTGCTTATACCCATATGATTTTTCGAACTGAGCCAAATTCTTTCCAAACTGATGTTTGGTTACTAAATCGCACTCGACAAGTAAATCGAGAGTATTATATACTGTCGCTCTACTAACTCGATAATTTTTATTTTTCATACTGATATAAAGCGATTCCACATCAAAATGCCCCCCCCTACTGTAAATTTCTTCAAGAATTGCATAGCGTTCGGGAGTTTTCCTGAGCTTTTCGGTTTCCAAATAAGCAGTAAAAATTTTCTT